>DNAD01000075.1:1541-3210 GCA_003484785.1 Lachnospiraceae bacterium | reverse complement strand
AACTGTTTGCAATGCTGAGAAGAGCATCGATAACGTTTGCGCCGGGTACTTCATAAAGAATACATGTTCCGTTTTCGGATGTAAGGATAACACAATCTGTTCCCTCATCATCCTTTGTGTTCTCTATTCCGAGAGTGATGGAATTGCCGGTCTCATCGTCGGTAAGAGTAACGGTATCATCGGTGTTTCTTACAACATCACCGCAGATTGAAACCGCATCATCGCCTGCAGCGTTGAAGGAAATGAAAAGACCCTTCGGTGTGGTATCGGACAGTGCCCACATAACCTTTGAACCGTCATCAGCAGCTCCCGCATAACCAACGGGGAAAGCAGCCTTTAATTCTCCTCATCGGTAACTTCTGCAGAGGCGCCTGCATCTGCGGGCTTCATAAGATCCAGTGTACCATTAAGGGCATCGAGAAGATCCAGTATGGACTGGTTCATATCAAGCAGATCCTGCTCGCTCTTAAAGTCATCCTCAGTGAGCTCGCCCATCTGATCCATAACGTCCTTGGTCTGCTTTAAAAGCTCCTCAACAGTATCATCCTGTGCTACAGAATCATCCATGTAAGCCGCTTCTACAGCGTTATATGCCTCAACCATTGAAGCGTAATTAGTCTGAAGATCTGCAAAGGTAAAGCCGGTAGTCTGCTCAACATCCTGTGTTGCTGTTTCTTCGGTTGCGGCAGCTTCTTCCTCTACTGCTTCCACGGGAGCGGGTTCTTCAGCCGGAGCTTCTTCCTTATCCTTGCCGCAGCCTGCAAGCATTACGCCGGCCATGGTCATGCTGAGTAAGAGTGCCAGTAATTTCTTTTTCATTTTGAATTATTCCTCCTGTTTCAATATACTGGTTAAATGACAGCCGGGGATCAAAAAAACATACACTGTTGATACCTGAACCATCACGAAATACCACATAATATTATTCCATTTATTTTTTAAGGACAACTGTTATGAAAAAAAAATCTGATTTTAGTATTATTATCACATTTTTAATGGCTGTAATCAGTACATTTTTGTTTATTATTTACAATAGAGGTACCGATGCTCTGCCTGATACTTCATACGATCGGACCTATCCGCTGTTTGTACGGAAATAAGGTTAATGAAATACTTTTGACATCACCGGCATTATGCTATAGTAAATGATAAGGGAATATAAACGTGCCCCTGACATCATATATAAAGGAGAGGAAGATGACAGGAAAAAGGACAGCAGGAGCCCCGTCTTATCCTCTGAGGATTTTTCCGATCAGTACGGCCCGGGGCATAACAGCTTTACCATTGATGAAGAGGGACATACGATAATTGTCTATCATTCAAGGGATCAGAGATGTTATGACGGTAAATGCGAATGGGCAGATGCTGATCCGCTTTACGATCCCTGCAGAAATGCCAGTTTTGCCTATGTCCGTTTCAGGGAGGACGGGACCCCGGTATTCAACAGCACGGAGGAGAAAGAAACGGCAGGGATTGCCGTGTCTGTCACCATTACGGTGGAATGATCGGAATATTTTAAAAGGAGAAAAGTGTTAATGAAAAAGAAAACAGTATTGATGATCTTATGTTGTATGGCCCTGTGGCTTACAGCCTGCGCCCCGTCGGAAAAAAAGGAAAGCAAACCGCAGGCTGATACACCTTCAGTTTCAGAGACCGGACAGACGATAGA
>DNAD01000075.1:0-1464 GCA_003484785.1 Lachnospiraceae bacterium | reverse complement strand
CTCAGGACAGTCAGGGCGCTTCCGAAGGAAAATCGCTTACCGAAGAGCAGGCTCTTGAAGCGATAAAAAAATACTGCTACGAAAACAATCCTGATCTGAAGGATATGGAGGGCTCGGATGAGCAGACGCTCTACTGGGAGGTTTCCACAAACGATACCGGGGAGAGGGTCGTTCTGTACAGATCCTATACAGGGGCACAGATCCGCTATTATATCGATCCTGTCTCCGGAGATACCTATGTTACCGAGCTGGTACCCGGAATAATCGATGATGAACAGCGGACGGAGGAAAGCTTTAATGTAAGGGATTACCTGTAGGCCGGGGCTCTTCCCAACTTCCTGCTCATATCGGGGCGCGTCATAAAGCCTCTATGAGCACACTGAAAAGATTATTTATGAACAGTTTTTCAGAGGTTTATGAAGTTATGGTGGATTACGGATTGATCATAAAGCAGATTGAGAGTCTTGCGGAGGCATCCTTCGAATGTATTCCGGTAATGGCCAATACCGCTGCCCTGTTGTTTTCGGAAATGCCGGATATTAACTGGGCGGGGTTTTATCTGGTAAAGGGGGATCATCTCCTGTTGGGCCCTTTTCAGGGAAAAGTGGCCTGTGTTCGTATAGAAAAGGGAAGGGGGGTCTGCGGGAGCGCCTGGGAAGAGGACAGGATACAGCTTGTCCCCGATGTGCATGCCTTCCCGGGTCATATAGCCTGTGACAGCGCCTCCCGCTCGGAGATCGTGATCCCTCTGCATAAGGGAGAAGAGGTAGCTGCCGTACTTGATATTGACAGCCCGCTTTTTTCAAGGTTTGACGAGAAAGACAGGGAAGGGTTAAAAGAGCTGTCAGAAACCCTGGAGAGGATCATATGGAACGAGGAACCGTCCACTCGTTCCAACTTCGTTTCGGTTGCAATGAAACGGTATTCAGGGACAAAGCGATAGAGAGGATATCCTCTCCGGATCTGCTGAATGATTATGTAAGGCTGTCCGATCCGGGGGTATGGTTCGTGCTGGCTGCCATCACGGCGCTGCTGACGGGAGCCTGTATCTTCGGCGTCTTCGGGCATATCGATTCGACGGTTCCGGGGGTGGGGATAGCAAAGAACGGGAAATATGCAGCCCGGTGAATGGGTCTTAATTTCCGTGAAACCCGCGGTAATCCCTGTCCTGGATTCTTGCGAAAAACGAAGGGCTTATGTTATACTCAAAGGAAACAAACCTGATGGGGATGAGGGTATGCCGGATTCGATAAAGGAAACGAAGCAGGAGCTCAGGAGGAAATACAGAAGGGCAGTAAAGGCCATGGGAGAGGAGGCAAGGAGAGAGGCCTGCCTTGAGATAGCAGAACGGATAGCCTTACTGCCGGAGTATAAGAAAGCATTGACCGTAATGGTCTACAGCGCCCTGCCGGATGAGGTGGACTTAAAGCCACTGATCGGGCATCCTTCCTCTGCGGGAAAACG
>DNAD01000057.1 GCA_003484785.1 Lachnospiraceae bacterium | reverse complement strand
TCCTTGCCATGGCAAAGGATATCAGGGTCATTATGGTAAAGCTGGCGGACCGGCTGCACAATATGAGGACCCTTCAGTATATGCCTCCCCATAAGCAGGTGGAGATAGCAAGAGAGACCATGGATATCTATGCCCCTCTGGCCGAGAGGCTGGGAATATCCAAGGTCAAGGTGGAGCTTGACGATCTTTCGCTTAAGTACCTCGAGCCCGAGGTGTATTACGATCTTGTGGATAAGATCGCCATAAGAAAGAGCGAGAGGGAGAAGTATGTCCAGGGCATCGTTGACGAGGTCAGCGAGCATTTAAGAAACGCCGGGATCAAGTTCTCCATCGACGGAAGAGTAAAGCATTTCTTCAGTATATACAAAAAAATGCTGAACCAGGACAAGACGATAGAGGAGATCTACGACCTTTTCGCCATCAGGGTGCTGGTGGATACGGTAAGGGACTGCTATGCCTGTCTCGGGATCATCCACGCAATGTACAAGCCGATTCCCGGGCGCTTCAAGGACTATATCGCCATGCCCAAGGCCAACATGTACCAGTCCCTTCATACCACTCTCTTTAATCCCAACGGCCAGCCCTTCGAGATACAGATAAGAACCTATGAGATGCACAAGACCGCCGAGTACGGCATCGCGGCCCACTGGAAATACAAGGAAGGGGCGGACGGAAAGAAGGTCAAGGATCAGGAGGCGGAAAAGCTGGCCTGGTTAGGTCAGATCCTGGAATGGCAGAAGGACATGTCCGATAACAGGGAGTTTTTAAGCACTATCAAGAGTGATATGAACATCTACTCGGATAATGTTTACTGCTTTACTCCAAACGGTGACGTAAAGGTCCTTCCCGCGGGTTCAAATACTATTGATTTTGCCTACAGCGTCCACAGCGCGGTGGGCAACATGATGATAGGCGCCAGGGTTAACGGGCGGCTTGTGACCAATGATTATGAGCTGAACAACGGCGACAGGGTAGAGATAATCACCTCACAGAACTCAAAGGGGCCAAGCCGTGACTGGCTGAACATTGTAAAGAGCCCTCAGGCCCGCAACAAGATCAATCAGTGGTTCAGGAACGAATTCAAGGAGGAGAATATCCAGAAGGGGAAGGAGCTCATGCTTGAGTACTGCAGGCAGAAGAGCATAGATCCCCATATTCTCCAGAAAGCGGAATACTTCGACGCGGTACTAAAAAAATACGGCTTTAAGGAATGGGATGCCATCAGGGCTGCCGTGGGACACGGAGGGCTCAAGGAAGGACAGATAGTCAATAAGCTTCTGGAGCTCTATGAAAAGGATCATCCCACCATCCTTACGAACGAGGAGGTTCTTAAGAGCCTCGAGAATACCCCCCAGGTCAAGCCTGCCTACAAGAGCGGAAAGACCGGTATTGTCGTAAAGGGGCTGGATGATGTGGCGGTAAGGTTCTCAAAGTGCTGCTCACCCATACCGGGGGACGAGATCGTCGGCTTTATCACCAGAGGAAGAGGGGTTTCGATCCACCGGACCGACTGCGTAAACATCCTCCATCTTCCCGAGGTAGACAGGAACAGGCTCATAGAGGCGGAATGGCAGATCGATGTTGTGGAATCGAGCAAATATCTGGCGGAGATAAACATCTACTGCGAGAACAGGCAGGGGGTTCTCTCGGGCATAACCAGGATCCTCTCCGAGAAGAACATAAGCATCTTAAGCCTTAACGCAAGGGTCTCCAAGCAGGGCACGGCCACCGTTTCCGTATCCTTTGAGGTGTCGAGCAAGGAGGAGCTTAAGCGGGTGATAGACAAGCTGGGAGAGATAAAGGAGATAATAGACATAGAAAGGACAACGGGATAATGGGATATAAGCTGGGAAGAACCTATGTAAGCATGGTTGATGTAAACTGCTATTTTGTATACGATGAAAACGGACACACCGTTGTGTTTGATCCCGGAGCCGAGGGACAGAAGATTTATGAAAAGCTCGGAGAAAAGGGGCTTAAGGTAAGCGGGATCGTTCTTACCCACGGGCACTACGACCATATCCTCGGGGTTGCCGCCTTAAAGGACAGATCGGGCTGCAGGGTTTACGCCCCCGAACCGGAGGAGGAGATCCTTACGAACACGGGCCTGAACCTTTCCTCAGAGATCGGGCGTCCCTGCACGGTAAAGGCGGATCAGTTCCTTAAGGACGGGGAGATCTGCGATATCGACGGCATCCGCTTCAAGACCCTTCTGACCCCCGGACATACTAAGGGAAGCGCCTGCTATTATTTCGAGGAGGATAAGATGCTGATCTCGGGAGATACCCTCTTTGAAGGCTCTGTCGGAAGGTCCGACCTGCCGACGGGAAACATGGGAGAGCTGATAAACTCTATCAGGAAAAAGCTCATGACCCTTCCGGAGGATGTAAAGGTCTATCCCGGACACGGAAACGACACTACCATCGGCGACGAGAAAAAATACAATCCGTTCTGCTGATACATAAGCCGGCGGAACATCATTTCATGACAGAGGTAATCACAGACAGAAAAATCTTTGAATATGACGTTCATTCCCTTGTTAAGGCCTTTTATCCCAAAGAGGAGGTCACGGTAAGCTTTGCGGAGGAAATACCGGAG
Source organism: Lachnospiraceae bacterium (assembly GCA_003484785.1). GTDB lineage: Bacteria > Bacillota > Clostridia > Lachnospirales > Lachnospiraceae > UBA2868. The sequence goes on along the minus strand of DNAD01000057.1, from coordinate 8,353 downwards.
AGCTTTTCGGGCTATGGCATCGCATACGGGGATAACTGTCCGATAAAAGTCTCATATTACAGAGACGGGACGGCTCTCAAAACAATCTTATCGGAGGAGACGATCACCGGGGAGACTGACAGGGGAGAGCTTAAGAATATAGTTAAGAGAACCCTTTACAGACTGCTCACAGAGATGACGGAAAAGTCTCTTCCCTGGGGTACGCTTACCGGAATAAGGCCAACCAGGCTGGTCAGGACCATGTGCCGGACTGAGGCTGATGAGGCATGGGTAAAAGAGAGACTTAAAAGGGACTATTATGTTTCGCAGGAGAAGCTCAACTTAAGCTTTGAGATCGTAAAAAGGGAAAGAAAGGTCATAGCTTCCTCTTCGGGGGCAAGGGGCTACAGTCTCTATATCGGGATCCCCTTCTGCCCAACCACCTGCCTGTACTGTTCCTTTACCTCCTTTCCCATAGCGGCCTGGAGGAAAAGAACGGGCGAGTATCTGGATGCCTTAAAGAAGGAAATAAAGGCAGTGGCCGGGCTATTTTCAAAAAGGCCTCTTGACTGTATCTATATAGGGGGAGGAACGCCTACCACACTTGAGAGCGCAGAGCTTTCGGATCTGCTTTCGTATGTAAGGGAAAGCTTTGATCTTACGGGGCTTATGGAGTTTTCCGTGGAAGCGGGACGGCCTGACAGCATAGATTTTCAAAAGCTCAGGGTATTAAGGAATGCCGGGGTAAACCGCATATCCATAAATCCCCAGACCATGAACCCTGAAACCCTTGCGGTCATCGGCCGAAGGCACAGCGTCGAACAGGTCAGGGAGAGCTTTTATCTGGCAAGAGAAGAGGGCTTTGACAACATCAACATGGATCTTATCCTGGGACTTCCGGGAGAGGATATCGCCATGGAGGAAAGAACTCTTGATGAGATAGAAAGGCTTAAGCCCGATTCGGTGACCGTCCATTCCATGGCAATAAAACGGGCCGCGGGCATGAGCGAATACCTTAAGGAGCATGAGGAGCTCAAAAGCGTCAATACGCCCGAAATGATGGAGCTTGCCATAAACAGATGCAGGGATATGGGGCTGTATCCCTATTATCTGTACCGTCAGAAGAACATGGCGGGGAATTTTGAGAATATCGGTTTTTCGAAGGATGGCAGATACGGCATATATAATGTGCTGATCATGGAGGAGATACAGGACATAGCGGCACTCGGCGCGGGTACCGTTTCAAAGAGGGTTCATTTTGATATGGAAAGCGGTGAGCCCACAGGCCTTATCGAGCGCTGTGACAATGTCAAGGATGTAAACCTCTATATCGAAAAGATCGATGAGATGATCGGCAGAAAACAGAAGATGTTTGGTTGATCTTCTTTTGAGCCGGCACTGACAGGGAGTGTGTTATATGCTTTCAGAATCAAGACGAACGAACAGGGCGCTGCTTCTCGGCTGGTCTGTTTTTGTTGTCATTCTTTTCCTGATGTATGTCATGGAGGTCTTCAGAGGCTTCAGAACACCGGCCTATATGGCGGCTTTCTGTGCGGCTACCCTTATTCCCATGATCGTTCCCGTGGCCATGTATATCAAGGATCCGGAGAGTGAGAAGCTGAGCTTTGCCATTGTGGTCTGTTTCTCGGTAATGTACGGGTTTGTCCTGTTTACCGCAAATACCAGCGCGGTCTGGACCTATATACTGCCCATGCTGTCGCTTCTGGTGCTTTACCATACCCCCTCGCTCATCATTTTCAGCGGGATCATTTCGCTTATCCTCAATCTTCTTGCCCTGCTTACGGAGTATGCTCAGGGAGAGCTGCCTGATTTTTTTGACAGGGATATAAGGATACGGTTTTTTGTACTGCTTTTGTGTTATATCGTACTTTATCTCGCGACTGTCCTTTACAGGGAGACATATGAGAAGAACAGGGAATACAACAGTGAGATAATGAAGCAGAAGGAGGAGCTGTATGCCCAGGCTCAGAAGCTTGAGATCATGAACGGAGAGCTTGGAAGGTATTCCCAGGATCTTCTCAAAAAGAATGAGGAGCTTCGGGAGATGGCGATGCAGACCATCATGACCATAGCGAATACCATAGATGCGAAGGATGAATATACCAGAGGTCACAGCAGGAGGGTTGCCGAATATTCCGTTGCCATAGCAGCCGAAATGGGCTACAGCGGAGATGAACTGAGGGATATCAGGTTTATCGGACTTCTTCATGACATAGGAAAGATAGGAGTGCCCGACAATGTCCTCAATAAGCCGGGTAAGCTGACTCCCGAGGAATACCAGCTTATGAAGGAGCATACGGTCACCGGAGGTGAGATCCTTAAGGATATTACCATGATCAGTGATCTGGACGTGGGTGCCAAATATCATCACGAGCGCTACGACGGACTGGGCTATCCCGAAAACCTCATGGGAGAGGACATCCCGAAGACGGCAAGGATCATCGGAGTGGCGGATGCCTATGATGCCATGACCTCCAACCGGGTATACAGAAGACATCTGGATCACGAAAGAGTTCTGGAAGAGCTCAGAAACGGGCGGGGAAAACAGTTCGATCCCGAGGCCTGCGATGTTCTTCTCAAGCTTGTCACGGAGAACAGGATGCCGAGGCCCGATATCGAAGATGAATCCATTGAGATAAAGCAGGCGACAAAGATCCTTACCCGAGTCATTGACAAGGCAGAGGAGGCCGCGATCGAGGATATCCATTTCGATGAGCTTACGGGAACCTTAAGCCGGGAGCACGGAATGAGGTTCATACAGAATGAAATAGCAAAATACGGAAAAGGCTCTATTTTTGTATTTGACATCGACAATTTCAGGAGAGTTAACGAAAAGGAGGGCTTTGCCAGAGGGGACAGGTACTTAAGCGTCACCGCTCAGGAGATAAAAAAGCTGGCCAAAAACATAACCGTCAGCCGTTTCGGGCCGGATGAGTTCGTGGCCTACCTCCCGGATATGGATGAGGAGGATGAGGCGATAAAGGCGGCCGAGAGCTTTGAGGCCTGTATACGTTCCATATCCTCAAAGGACCCCGTTTATGAGCTGCTTTCCGTATCCATAGGCATAACGTCGGTGGCTACGGAGAAGGACAGGGTCATGGTCCTTTATCAGAATGCCGGAAAGGCTCTTTTCGTGGCCAAGCAGTATGGAGAGGGAAGCTTTTTCTACCACAGGATCGATGTTAACGAGGATGACGACGTGGCGGTGGCAAACTCGGCCGATCTGAAGTACCTCATAGAATATCTGGCAAACAGGAACGTAAATACGAGCCTGGATCACGTGCCGGATATTGAAAAGCTTTACGATACCGTGAGCGTCCTCATAAAAAACAGCCTGGAGAGGGTGTATATTGTTCTGTTTTCCTTAAGATGGACCGGTGAGGAGCCTATGGACATCGAGGAAAGGAACGAGATAATGGGCCTGTTGGAGAGGTCCGTCAGGCTGTCGATACGCGGAAATGATTTCGAGATGCGCTACAGCAACGTTCAGCATGTGGCTCTTCTGGTGGGGCTGGAGGAGGACATCATCCGGCAGATCATAAACCGTATCGTGACGGATTTTTACAGGACAAATACCAGGAACGGGATCGAGCTGCATTACGACGTTGCCGATCTTCGCACCTGCCTTACAAAAACGTAGCAGTCAGAAGGAAGCGCAAGCTAACTGTCCGGTTTGAAAGCAACAGGGTATAAACGGAATACGGGTTTACTTTTGCGGCGGCGGAATTTATAATAGCATTTGACAGGTCATCTGTCTGAGGAGATTGGAAGAATGATAAAAAGTATGACGGGCTTTGGCCGGGGAGAGATATCGGACAGCGAAAGAAAGATCACTATCGAGATGAAGTCGGTAAATCACAGGTATCTGGACATCAGCCTTAAGATGCCTAAGAAGTTCAGTATCTTTGAGGCGGCGATGAGAGGTGTCATAAGGGAATATGCCGAAAGGGGAAAGCTCGATATCTATGTCACCTGTGAGGACTATACCCAGAACAATATCTGTGTCAGATACAATAAGGACGTGGCAGCCTCCTACCTTGAGCATCTGGGACGCATGGCAGAGGAGTTCTCCCTGGAAAACGACCTGACCGTTTCAAGGCTCTCCAGGTATCCCGAGGTCTTTACCCTTGAAGAGCAGAATGTGGACGAAAATGAGCTCTGGAGCGGGCTTGAGAAGGCATTAAGGTCGGCTCTTTCGGACTTCGTGGATTCCAGGGTAAGGGAGGGCGAGAACCTCAGAAAGGACATCGAGGAGAAGCTTCGGGAGATGCTTGCCGATGTCGATTATATAGAAAAGAGAGCACCGGCTATCCTCGAGGAATATCGTCAGAAGCTTTATGAGAAGGTTAAGGAGCTTGTGGCGGACACGTCCCTGGATGATTCCAGGATCCTTACGGAGGTGACGGTCTATGCGGATAAGATCTGCGTGGACGAGGAGCTGGTAAGGCTTAAGAGCCACATAAATGCCATGCTTAAAAACCTTAAGGATGGCGGCGGGGTAGGCAGAAAGCTCGATTTCATAGCCCAGGAGATGAACAGGGAAGCAAACACCATTCTCTCCAAGGCCAACGATCTTGCCACCTCCGACCGGGCGATAGATCTGAAGACGGGTATAGAGAAGGTAAGGGAGCAGGTTCAGAATATAGAGTGAGGTGGGATATGTCGGAAAAGGGCATTTTGATAGTTGTATCAGGCTTTGCGGGGTCGGGCAAGGGCACTGTGATGAAGGGGCTTTTGTCGGCCTATGACGATTATTCCTTAAGCATTTCCGCAACGACCAGAGCTCCGAGAGAGGGAGAGGAGAACGGAAAACACTATTTTTTCGTAAGCACTGAGGAATTCGAGCGCATGATCGAAAACGACGAGCTCCTTGAGCATGCAAAGTATGTATCCAATTATTACGGAACCCCGAAAAGCTACGTGGAGAAGGAGCTTTCCCGCGGGAAGGACGTTATCCTTGAGATAGAGACGAAGGGAGCTCTCATCGTAAAGGAAAAATATCCGGATACCCTTCTTCTGTTCATTATGCCGCCCGATGCCCGGGAGATATATAACAGGCTCGAGAAAAGGGGGACGGAGACCGAGGAGGTCATCCTTAAGAGAATGAACAAGGCCTGCGAGGAGGCTGATTTTATCGAAAGATACGATTACCTCGTTATAAACGATGATATCGATGCCTGTATAAAAAGGGTTCACGAGATAATCCGCTCGGAACACTTTAAGGTGTCAAGGAGCGTTTCAAGGATAGAAGAGATGAAAAAGGGGCTTGAGGCCTTTGACCTGAAAAAAAACTGATCAAATCAGCGTTCCCTTAAACAACAGCTTATAAAGTAAATCAATCATCAGGAGGAAAGAAAATGCTGCATCCATCATACAGTGACCTTATGAAGGTGGTGAATTCGGAGGTAGAGGAGGGAGAACATCCCGTTGTAAACAGCCGTTACTCGATAGTGATGGCGACCGCAAAGAGAGCGAGACAGCTCATAGACGGCAAGCCTACGCCCATTAACGGCGCCTGGGACAAGAAGCCTTTGTCCGTTGCGGTGGAAGAGCTTAACGAGGGCATTATCAAGATAGTTTCCGATGAGGACAGCGAAGAAGCGCAATGAAGCTTTTGATGGTTTCTCTTGGCTGCGACAAGAACCTGGTGGATTCGGAGGAAATGACGGGGATCCTTTTAAAAAGAGGCCTCGAGTTTACTGATGATGAGGCCGAGGCGGATATCATCATCGTCAACACCTGCGCTTTTATAGGCGATGCCAGAGAAGAAAGCATAAATACCATAATCGAGCTGGGGGAATACAAGACGGGAGGAAGACGAAACGGCAGATGCAAGGCGCTGATCGTTACGGGCTGCCTTGCCCAGAGGTATTCTGAGGAGATAAAAAAGGAGCTTCCCGAGGTGGATGCGGTGGTGGGAACCACTGCCTACGATGAGATTGGCAGGGTGATCGACTCTGCCCTTAAAGGGGAAAAAAGCTTCATACTTAAGGATATCAACCGTTCGCCCGCTATCACCGGTGAAAGGCTTTTGTCCACGGGAGGGCATTACGCCTTCTTAAAGATAGCCGAGGGCTGTGATAAACGCTGTACCTACTGTATCATCCCCTTTATGCGGGGACGGTACCGGTCCTTTCCGATGGAGGAGCTTCTGGAGGAGGCAAAACGCCTTGCAGACATGTCGGTAAAGGAGCTTATCCTTGTTGCTCAGGAGACTACCGTTTACGGCATGGATATCTGCGGGAAAAAGCTTCTTCCCGAGCTTATCAGGGGGCTTGCCGCCATAGACGGTATCGAGTGGATAAGGCTGATGTACTGTTATCCCGAGGAGATCACGGACGAGCTTATCGAGGTCATAAGGAACGAGCCTAAGGTCTGTCATTATCTGGATATTCCCATCCAGCATGCCTCCGATGATATACTCAGGGCCATGGGCCGAAAGACCGACGAAGCATCTCTGAGAAAGCTGATCGGAAAACTTCGAAGAAGGATCCCCGACATAGCCGTCAGGACCACTCTTATCTCGGGCTTTCCGGGGGAGACTGAGGAGGATTTTGTAAAGCTTTATAATTTCTGTGATGAAATGGAGTTTGACAGGCTGGGGGTTTTTACCTACTCTGAGGAGGAGGGAACAAGGGCGGCTGAGCTTGACGGAAAGATCCCCCCGGAGACAGCGGAAAGGCGGAGAGATGAGCTGATGGAGCTTCAGCGCGAGATAGCCTTTGAAAAGGCAAGGGCGCAGAAGGGCCGCAGGCTTAAGGTGTTCATAGAGGGGCGGCTCGTGGACGAAGGCGTCTATGTCGGAAGGACCTATATGGATGCTCCCGGGGTCGACGGGATGATCTTTGTTGATTCGGAAAGAGAGCTGATAAGCGGAAGTTTTGAAGAGGTGACCGTTACGGGCGCCGATAATTATGACCTTATTGGAGAGATAGTATGAATGTACCTAATAAACTGACATTGTTCAGGATGATCCTAATACCGTTTTTTGTGTTCTTTCTTCTGACCGATGTCTGCGGAAGGGCTTCTTCATATATTGCTCTGGCGATATTTATAATCGCAAGCCTCACCGACTGGTTTGACGGGAGGATCGCCAGAAAATACGGGCTGGTCACGGATTTCGGCAAGTTTATGGATCCCCTGGCGGACAAGCTTCTGGTGAGCTCGGCGCTTATCTGCTATGTCGAGCTGGGAAAGCTGCCGGCCTGGATAGTGGTCATAATAATCTCAAGGGAGTTCATCATAAGCGGCTTCAGGCTGGTGGCCGCTGATAACGGGGTGGTCATCGCCGCGAGCATGTACGGAAAGTTCAAGACTGTTTTTCAGATGGCCATGATCATTATGCTGATGGTGGATATCGACTGGCCTGTATACAGGATCCTTACCAACATCGTTACCGCCATAGCCGTTATAATGACTGTTGTTTCCCTTATCGACTATATCATGAAAAATAAAGAGGTTCTGAGGAAACAGAAATAGAAAATCAGGAAAAATAAACGCGGAGAAGTCTTTATGGGACGTAAAGAGGAAAAAAAGGAAAAGGATCAGAATAAGACGATTGAAAAGGCTGCTGCAGAGGAAAAAGCAAAAAAGCAGGATGAGCTGCCGGAAAAGGATCAGGAGAGCTATGAGCAGATCTTCAAGATCTGCGGCCTCACCATGGAGGAGGCGCGTAATCTGACGGGTGATCTGATCACCGGGAATAATCCTTCAATGGAGATGGAATTTGCAAACGGCGAGATACATATCACCGTTTCCGCAAGGGCAGAGGGCGACAAGAGCGCGAAAAAGGTTGCAAAGCCGGTTATCAAGGAGATAAAGAGCAGGTTTTCCGAGAAGATATATGCTCTTGACAGGGATACCAGCCTTGCGCGCACGGTTTTTGATCTCTTAAGCGGCAACAACCTGACGCTGGCCACGGCAGAATCCTGTACCGGCGGGATGATCGCGGCGAGACTGGTGGATATGCCCGGGATCTCCGAGGTGTTTAAGGAGGGCTTTATCACCTATTCGAACAAGGCCAAGAGAAGCCGGCTGGGGGTTAAAAAGTCCACTCTTTTACGTTACGGCGCCGTCAGCGCCGAGACTGTCAGGGAGATGGCAAAGGGAGGCGCCTTCTTCTCAAAGGCGGATATCTGTGTTGCCGTGTCCGGAACTGCGGGGCCTGACGGAGGAACCGAGGAAAAGCCGGTGGGAACGGTCTTCGTCGGATGCTGCATAAAGGGAAAGACGGTGACGAAGGAATGTCATTTCAAGGGGGACAGAAACCAGATAAGGGAGCAGGCCGTTACCGAGGCATTCTCGCTTATCAGGCGCTGCGTCCTGAAATACTACAGTGAGAAGAATTTCGAGG
>DNAD01000224.1:4078-4653 GCA_003484785.1 Lachnospiraceae bacterium | reverse complement strand
GTATACGAGGCAGGGGGCTACTATGTCTTTATCAGTGAGGAGGCAGTACCGGAATGGGGCGTGATAGAGAGGGCTCTGCATGGCGAGGAGGAGCTTGTATACTTCGATCACGATCATATCACCAAAAACAAGCGCCATACCCCCTTCTTCAAGCCTGAATGGAGCTTCGACACCTTCATGAGCGTTAATTACCTGAGGGAGTGCTTTGCCCTCAGTAAGGAGCTGTTCGAAAAAAAGAGCTTTGCCGATGGCCTTAAAGGAATAAGCGATGCCTGGGAGCTTCTATACCTCAGCGTAAAATGCGGGGCAAGGATAGTGCATGTAAACGAGACTGCCTGCCACGTAAGGACAGAGGAGAGCGATGAAGAGGAGGTATATAAGGAGTACGTAAGGGATCAGAACAGCCTGTCCGTGCAGAGGGTCGGGGACAGAATAAGAAAGGCCGAGGGGTATCCCGCACAGACACAGGGGTCTCTTTGGGGCGTTTCCGTGATCATACCTTCGAAGGATCACAGCGGGATATTGGAGAAATGCCTGAGGAGCATAGTTGTTAAAACAAGCTTTAATACCATCAG
>DNAD01000224.1:0-3976 GCA_003484785.1 Lachnospiraceae bacterium | reverse complement strand
AAAGAGAAGGCCGTAAGCGCGGGCTCCGACTTCGATATCAGGTACATATACGAGCCGGGGGAGTTTAATTTTTCCGCCATGAGCGACAGAGGGGTCAGAGAGGCAAGGTATGAATACCTTCTGTTTATGAACAATGATATCGAGCTTAAGGACAAGGGCGCCATCGAAAGGCTCTGCAGCTTTGCCGCGATGAAGGATGCGGGAGCCGTGGGCCTTAAGCTCTTTTATCCGGACTCCACCCTGATACAGCACGACGGGATCACCGATCTTGACTGCGGCCCCAGCCATAAGCTTTCGGGGCATGATGACAGGAATGTATTCTACTTCGGCATCAACCGTTTTAACAGAAATGTCCTTGCGGTTACCGGCGCCTGCCTGATGATCAGCAAAGAAAAATACTTTAATATTGGCGGCTTTAATGTTAAAATGAAAGTCAGCTACAATGATGTTGAGCTCTGCCTGAAATGCCTTAAAAAGGGCTGCCGTAATATCCTCTTAAACGATACGGCCATGTATCATCATGAATCCCTTATGAGAGGAAAGGATAACGATCCCGAAGGCGGAGAGAGAAATGAAGGATACCAAAGGCTTACCGCCGAGAGGGATCTTCTGTACCGCTCAAACGAGTGGCTGAAAAAGGAAGGAGATCCTTACTACAGCAAAAGGCTTGTATCCGATACCCTTGATTATTTCGTAAATGTCCTGCCCGAATACGAGAGGCGCTCCTCAAGAAGCGAGGTAAGGGAGCTTAAGCAGAGGGAGGTCTCAAGGCTTAACAGGAAAAAGGCAAGGGCGGATAAGCATCTTAAGCTTAATATAGAAAAAACCTCCTTTGAAACTGGAATGGGAGACGAACAGACGGATTACTACCTGATCGAGGGATGGTTCATAGATGATAAAAGGGACAATTCCCGCTTTGACAGAAGCCTTGTTCTCCTTTCCGGGGAGGAAGGGCTTGAGTTCAGTCTCTTCCCGAAGTACAGAAGGGATGTCGGGGAGGTTCATAAAAAGGCGGGGAGAGCATTGCTTGCAGGTTTTGTGTGCAAGCTCCCTGCGGCTTTTATACAAAAAGGGAAAAAATACGAGGCAGTCTTCGTAATGAAGACCAAAGGAAGAAATAATGCAAGATGCGCAGTCTGGGACAGAGCAGTATTATAAGGATATGTATGAGCGCGAGGTTAAGAAGAACGAGGAGCTCATGGAAACCATCGTCGGGCTCGAGGCACTCAATGCCGACCTTACCTATAAGCTTGACAGACTGAGAAACAATAAACTCTGGAAGGCCACCTATCCGGCAAGGCTTGCCTGGAGTCATTTGCGCAACCTGATACGCCGGATAAAAAGCTACGGCAGTCTTAAGAATATCCTGGAAAAGATAAAGAGCAAGCTTATAGAGAGAAAGGCCTATAAGAGCTACGGGACCCTTAGCATGCCCTCCGAACAGGAAAGAAGGAGGCAGAGCGGGGAAAAGTTTCCGAGGGATATTAAATTCAGCATTCTGGTACCTCTCTACAATACTCCCGAGCAGTTTCTGAGGGAGATGACAGAGTCGGTGCTTGCCCAGACCTACGGAAATTTCGAGCTGTGTCTTGCGGACGGCTCTGACTTGCAGCACAGTGATACGGGAAGGATCTGCAATGAATACGTATCCCGCGACAGCAGGGTAAAATACAAAAAGCTTGAAAAGAACGAGGGTATCTCCGGGAATACGAACGAGTGCTTCAAAATGGCCACGGGGGATTTTATAGGGCTTTTTGATCACGATGACATACTGCACCCCTCCACCCTCTATGAATATATGAAGGTGATCTGTGAAAAAGGGGCGGATTACGTCTACTGTGACGAGGCGACCTTTAAGGACGGCAGCATAGACAAAATGGTGACCCTGCATTTCAAGCCGGATTTTGCCATAGATAACCTGAGGGCCAATAATTATATCTGTCATTTTTCGGCCTTCTCAAGAGAGCTTATAGATGAAACGGGGCTGTTTCGCAGTGAGTTTGACGGCAGCCAGGATCATGACATGATCTTAAGGCTTACGGCAAAGGCACAGAATATAGTCCATGTTCCGAAGATCCTTTATTACTGGAGGAGCCACGCGGGCTCGGTTGCCAGCGACATAAACGCCAAGACCTATGCCATAGAGGCGGCAAAGAAGGCGGTGGCGGCCCATCTTACGTCCTGCGGCTTTGAAGGGTTTAAGATTGAAAGCTCAAGAGCCTTCCAGACTATCTTCAGGATAAGGTACAGGCTGCTTGAAAAACCGCTGATATCCATAATAATTCCCAATAAGGATCACGTTGAGGATCTTAAAAGATGCGTCGAGTCGATACTTAAGAAGACCTCCTACGAAAATTATGAGATACTGATAGTGGAGAATAACAGCACCGGGAAGGATATCTTCGAGTATTACGAAAGCCTTTCAAAGCTTCCCAACGTAAGGGTTATTACCTATAAGGGAGAGTTCAACTATTCCGCGATCAATAATCTGGGAGCCGGGGAGGCAAAGGGGAAATATCTTATCCTGTTAAATAACGATACCGAGGTGGTCACCAGGACCTGGATAGAGGAGCTTCTTATGTATGCCCAGAGAGAGGATGTGGGCGCGGTGGGCTGCATGCTCTACTATGAGGATTATTCCATCCAGCACGCGGGTATTGTGCTGGGGCTCGGAGCTCACAGGACCGCTGGGCATTCCCACTACAGGCTTCCCAAGGACAATCTCGGATACATGGGGAGGCTTTGCTATGCCCAGAACGTTTCCGCGGTGACCGGAGCCTGCATGATGACAAGACATTCGCTTTATACACAGGTGGGGGGGCTTAACGAGGAGCTGGCGGTTGCCCTTAATGATGTGGATTACTGCCTGAAGCTTCGCCAAAAGGGGCTTTTGAACGTGTTCACCCCCTATGCGGAGCTCTTCCATTACGAATCCAGGTCAAGAGGGAGCGATGTCAGCGGTGATTCGGAAAAGGAGAGGGAGAACGCCGAGCGCTATAACCGGGAATGTGAATATTTCAAAAATAAATGGAAAGAGGTTCTTGAAAAGGGAGACCCCTACTTCAATCCTAACTTCTCTTTAGACCACAGCAATTTTGTTTTGAAGGCGGCACCCAAGGAGATGGTCGGCTGATGTAATGATGTCAGGGTCAAAAGGTGCGTCAGCACCTTTTCGAGTACATGATATAGTGCTTGAGCTTGCTCAAAAGCACTATATCATGTACTCGAAAATGGCACGAAGTGCTTTTGATCCTGATATCATGTAATATCACAATAATTATCAAGGAGGTTACTTTATGGGTTATCAGGAGCAGTACAACTATTGGTTAAGTGATCCTTACTTTGATGAAAAAACAAAGGAGGAGCTTAAGGCTATCGGAGATGATCAGAAAGAGATCGAGGAGCGCTTTTACAAGGAGCTTGAGTTCGGAACAGGCGGCCTGCGCGGAGTTATAGGCGCCGGCACCAACAGGATGAACATCTATACCGTAAGGAAGGCCACACAGGGCCTTGCCAATTATATCCTTAAGCAGGGTACCCAGGCAAAGGGAGTTGCCATTGCCTATGATTCCAGAAGGATGTCTCCGGAATTTGCCGATGTGGCGGCGCTGTGTCTTAATGCCAACGGCATAAAGGCTTATGTCTTTGAGTCCTTAAGGCCTACGCCGATGCTTTCCTACGCGGTAAGGAAGCTTGGCTGTACCGCGGGCATAGTGGTGACGGCCTCTCATAACCCTCCCGAATACAACGGCTACAAGGCTTACTGGGAGGACGGTGCCCAGGTGGCATACCCCAGGGATGAGGAGATCATCAAAGAGGTCAAGGCGGTCACGGATTATAACGATGTAAAGACAATGGATAAGGCCGAAGCGGAAAAGGCCGGTCTTTACAACGTGATCGGAAAGGACATCGATGATCCCTACATGGAGGAGATCAAGAAGCAGATAATCCATCCCGAGGTAATAAAGGAGATGGC
>DNAD01000305.1 GCA_003484785.1 Lachnospiraceae bacterium | reverse complement strand
ATATTAGGGATTAGAGAGGAGAAATGTTATGTCAACCTTCGGATCGATCGAAGAAGCAAGAGAATACTTCAAAGGAGACAGGTTTGCTTACGGTGCCGGCATGAACCTGGATGAGCTTACCGCAGAAAGCTCACTGTGCAGCATGACACTGGATGAAAGCCATAAGAATGCCAACGGCGGGATCATGGGCGGCGTGATGTTTACGCTGGCTGATCTTGCCTTTGCGGCGCTTTCAAATAATATTCACATGCCTACGGTGGCACAGCAGGTCAGTATCAATTATCTGAATGCTCCCAAAGGCACAAAGCTGTATGCAAGGGCGACGTGCAGAAAGAACGGCCGGCAGACCATAGTCATCAATGTCGACGTGACGGATGATACGGGAAGGGATATCGCCCAGTTTATCGGCAGCGGGTTCAAGCTCCAGACTTATCCTATGAAGGAGTATGGATCAATAAATCTTCTAAAGGAGGGAAAAAATGAAAAGTAAGAAACTGCTGTTGTCATTGCTGCTTTTGTTTGCGTTGATCTGTCCTCAGTTTGTTCAGGTCATGGCTGAGGAGACAAAGGCAGCTGAGGAGATCAATCTTTCCGATGATTCGTCGGATTTTGTACTGCTCTCGGATACGGTACCGGATGCCATACTGGAGATCCGTTACTATTCAAGCTACAACTTTGTGGGCAGACGGATAGACGGATATGAAGAACCGCTGGCGCTTCTTACAAAAGAGGCCGCCTCGGCGCTTAAGGAAGTAAGCGATGAACTGGTTGAGAAGGGATACCGCTTAAAGATCTTTGACGCCTACCGTCCTCAGAGGGCGGTGACCGACTTTATGAACTGGGCGCTGGATCCGGATGATACCCTTATGAAGGAGTATTTTTATCCGGAGCTTGATAAGGAAGTCCTGTTCCCCCAGGGATATATTGCCGAACACTCCGGACACAGCAGGGGCAGCACTGTGGATCTGACCCTCTTTGACATGACCACACAAAAAGAAGTGGACATGGGAGGGACCTTCGATTATTTCGGAGAGCTGAGCCATCCGGATTATAAGGATATCACCGAAGAACAGTACAATAACCGCATGATCCTCAGAGAGGCCATGCTGGGCCACGGCTTTAAGCCTCTTAAGGAGGAGTGGTGGCATTTCACCCTTGAAGACGAGCCCTATCCGGACACCTATTTCACCTTCCCCGTAAGCAGTGATTCGCTTGCCGCGGAGGCTTCGGAAGAAGATTTGGGAGAAAAGGGCTATACCCTGGAGCAGGTGGTGATCTTAAGCCGCCACAACCTTCGGGCGCCCCTTTCCAGCAACGGTTCCGTTCCACAGGAGCTTACGCCCCATCAGTGGACGGATTGGAGCGCAAATTCCAGTGAGCTTACCATAAACGGAGGTATTCAGGAGACCTCGATGGGACAGTACTTCAGAAAGTGGCTTAATGAGGAAGGGCTTATTGAGGAAAACAGTATCCCGAAAGAGGGAGAGGTACGCTTCAATGCCAGGGACAAGCAGCGCTGCCGGGCTACGGCCAGATATTTTGCCTCAGGTCTGCTTCCCCTTGCGGATATCAACGTGGAATATCCCGCAGAGGCTAACGGTCCGGAAGACTTCATGAGCCCCGTTCTTAAGTTCTATTCGGAGGATTACGCCCGCGATGCCGTAAAACAGGTGGCAGACATGGGAGGCGCGGAAGGCTTTGCCGGCCTTTCGGATGAAACCCGGGATGCCATACGCCTGATCATGGATACCGCGGATGTAGAGGACAGTGAGATCTATAAGAGCGGGAAATACGGCGATCTTCTTACCGACGGCTCCGGCTATATGATGGAAGCGGATAAGGAGCCTGATGTTACCGGAGCGATCAAGACTGCCAGCCAGGTTGGCGACGCGCTTGTCCTGCAGTATTATGAGGAGCCGGATGAGCTTAAGGCGGCCTTCGGACATGAACTGACAGAGGAGGACTGGAAAACCATCGGAGGCTTCATGACAAGGTATCTGGAGCTTAAGCACGGGGCGCCCATGGTGGCTGTCAATATCACCCATCCGCTGATAGAGGAGCTTGAGAGCGAGCTTAAGAATGAGGACAGGAAACTAAGCTTCTTCTGTGCCCACGACTGTACCGTTCTCGGAGCGCTTACCGCTCTGGGAGCCGAGCCCTATTCGCTTCCGGACAGTATCGAGACGAGAACTCCAATTGGAGTTAAGCTTCTGTTTGAACGGTGGCGTGATGAGGATGGCAAGGCATGGTACCGCGTGGATCTGGTGTACCGCAGTGCGGAGCAGATACGCGATCAGGCCGTGCTGACACCTGACAATCCTCCCATGAAATACGACCTGAAATTTGAGGGCGTAGAGACCAATGAGGACGGGCTGATCCCGGAAGAGGAGCTTTTCGGCATGTTTGACCGCACGGAAGCGAAATATGAAGAAATGAAGGAAAAATATACAAAGTGACTGTTTTCGGGAAATGAAAGAAGATTATGAGTTGCCCGAAGGGCTTTTTTCGGGCAACTCATACAAAAAAAGTGACAAACCAGAACACAAGCTTTACTTAAAATGCAATATATGAGAAAATAGAAACGGTATGCTGGAATTTGGTATATTGTTCTTTTTTTATCCCGTCGGCCGGCGTATCATATTAAACGGAGACTAAAATGGCCTATTGGATAGTAGTGGTGGACGATGAGCCCCTCAGCCTGACAAATGCAAAAAACCTGCTGCGTGAGCAGAATATGCGTGTGAGCTGCCTTCGCTCGGGAAAAGACCTTCTGGAGTTTATGAAGACTCATGAGCCTGATCTTGTGCTTCTTGATATCCTGATGCCGGATCTTGACGGGTTTGAGACCTACCGCGCTCTCAGGCAGTACGAGGAGAGGGAAGGAAAACCACAGACTCCGGTCATTTTTGTGACAGGAGAGGACAACAGCGAGGCGGAGCGCAGGGGGCTTAAGGCAGGCGCCTCTGATTTTATACACAAGCCTTTTCACAAGGACATCCTGATAAAGCGGATCAATAATACCATCGTAAACAGCAAGACCATAGAAACCCTTACCGAGGAAGCAACCCTGGATAAGCTGACCGGGTTCTTAAACAAGGCAAGCGGGACGGAAAAGGTATCCGGGATGATCAAAAAAGCCGAGGGAGCGCTGATGATCCTGGATCTTGATAATTTCAAGCTCGTAAACGATCTCTACGGTCATGATATGGGAGACAGGGTCCTGGTGGCTTTTGCGAAGGTGGTAAGGCTCAACTGCCGGGCGGATGACGTGGTGTGCCGCATAGGCGGTGATGAATTCATGGGATTTTTCCCCGATCTTACACGCAGGGAAGCGGCGACTTCCCTGACTGAGAGGCTGAATGAACAGCTCCTTGCCGAGGCGGAAATCCTTATGGGAGCGGATCACGGTATCCCTCTGGGAATATCCATCGGGATCGTTATCAACTCCGGGACCACAGGGGAGTTTCAGATCCTTTTCCAGTACGCGGACAGCGCGCTTTATGAAGTAAAAAGAAACGGTAAACACGGCTGCCGGATATACGATCCCCAGATGACCATAGCGGAAGGACCTGAGGATCTTGATCAGGAGCTTTCCAATGTGATCCGGATAATGTCGGAACGAGGGGAGGGAAAAGGGGCCATGCTCCTTGGGCAGGAGGCCTTTTCCTGGAATTACAGGTTTATAGTAAGATATCTGGAGCGCTTCGGCGGAGAAGCCATAAGGCTCCTGTTTTATCTTTCCTCTAAGGAGAAGGGCGTTATCTTTTCGGAGATGGTCTCGGAATTCGGGAATGTCCTTAAGAATACCCTGAGAAAATCGGATATCATACATCAGTGGCAGCAAAACCGCTTTTTTGTGGTATTGGTCCTTGCCGAGGAGGAGACCACGCCGGAGGTGGTGGGACGGATCATGAAGGCATGGTCGCGGACCGGATATAAAGACAGGATCGATATCAGTTATACAGCCTCGTCTTTAAGAAAGGAACTATATGAATCAAAAGAATAATGAGAAATACATTATCTTTGTGACAACACTGTCCTGCGTGGGGCTGATAGCGGAAAACTATCTGCTGGGCTGGGAATTCTGGGTTCCGCCCGTGATCCTTATCGGGATGGTCTTTATATGGTTTGTAAATATTTCGGAACGTTTCGATGAGGATATCAGAAGGATCTGTTACTTTGTTTTTGCCGCCCTGCTGTTATTTTATCATTGTATTCACAGGGAAAGCTTCTTTGATGCCGGGATCATCGTATGCTTTGTGATGGTGGTCTATTCCACGTTCAACAGCGTATATATGATGAATATCTTCCTGTTCGAGTTTGCTGCCATCCTTCTTATCCATGCTCTGAACCTGCCGGGCGGAGCCCCCGTCGTATACGACAGGTTCAATGTATCAAGGCTGCTTATTAATATCATGGTCGTGCTGTTTGTGTACTTCAACAGGACAAGGACGATCCAGGACAGCCTGGAGCAGGAAGAAGAAAGAAGGATCAATGAACGAAGGGTAGAAGAAAACAACATCAGTATGGAGGACTTTCTGTCCAATATCTCTCATGAGCTCAGAACCCCGGTCAACGTGGTAAACGGCATGTCGGACCTTCTTATCAAGAGGGGAGCGGGGAATGAGGCGGATGCCATCAAAAGCGCGGGTGTGAGGCTTGCCTACCAGATAGAGGATATCCAGGACTATACGGAATGCAAACGGGACAGGGTGTTTCTCGAGGAGGACAATTACATGAGCACCTCTCTCATTAATGACGTTGTGACCGGGTTCAGGATGAACCAGAATGCCGGGGATCTGGAGCTGGTGGTGGATCTTGATCCCTGCGCGCCCACCATGATGAGAGGTGATATCAGAAAGCTTCATAAGATCTTCAGGCATCTTCTGGAAAATGCCATTAAATTTACCAGAGAAGGCGGCATATATGTCAGGATGTTTACCGAAAAGACCGATTACGGGGCTAATCTCGGGATCGAGATGACGGATACCGGGATCGGTATGGACAGGTTTGACATACAGGCTGTAAATGAAGGAATGTATCAGGCAAATAAAAAGAGAAACCGAAGCTCGGGCGGCATCGGTCTCGGCCTTTTCATCGTTTATGGATTTGCCCACACCATGGGGGGCTTTGTCAGGATCGAAAGTGAAAAGAACAAGGGCACGACAGTGCGCGTGACTGTCCCTCAGCAGGTAGTGGATGAAACACCCTGCCTCTCGTTGTCGGATGCCTTCGACGGGGCGGTGCTGTTCCATGTAAGGCCTGATAAATACAAGATTCCGAAGCTCAGGGAGTTTTACCGCAATATGGCGTCAAACCTTGCGAAGGGCTTTAAGATCCCTCTGTATGCCGCAGAGACCGTCTACGAGGTGGAGCGTCTTAAGGAAAAGCTCAGGATAAGCCATATATTTATGGGACAGGAGGAATATGAGGAGAACCGCGGATATTTTGAAGTGCTTGCCAAAGAGGATATAGTAGTTGCGGTATCCGCAGGCTCGGAGGTAAGAACTCCGGACAACAGCAGTGTCGTGCTGATGCCCAGGCCTCTGTATGCCTATCCCGTCATCAAGATCTTAAATGACGGTCTGGATGCAAGGGATGCAAAGGTGGATGAAAAAACGGAGAAACCCGTATTCCGCGGTGTGAAGGCACTGGTAGTGGATGACGAGCCCATGAACCTGGTGGTTGCCGGGTCGCTGTTTAGGGAGTATGAGATGGTGGTCGAAACAGCTGCCGGCGGAAAGGAATCCATCAGAAAGTTCAGGGAGAATGATTATGATGTGATCTTCATGGATCATATGATGCCCGAAATGGACGGCGTGGAGGCCATGAAGCTCATAAAGAGCGCAGCGGAGGATCTCGGGAGGAATATTATCGTAGTGGCGCTTACTGCCAATGCCGTATCCGGCGCGCGGGAAATGTTCCTTCGGGAAGGCTTTGACGGGTTTATCGCAAAGCCCATCAACACAGCGGATTTTGAAAGAGTGATGCTAAGGCTTCTGTCCGGCTCCAAAATGGCAGGAGGAGGTGATGCAAGATGAACCTGATCGGCCTGTATGAGGAAGCTGTTGCTGCCGTCAAGGATCCGGAAAGAGATTTTTCCGAAAGGATATTTCTGATACTGACCTGTATGTCGGAGGTGGCGTTGCTTGTTGCCATGATCGGTGATCTGGTGACGGGAGAGAACCCGCGGGAGATCGCTGTTCTTTTTGCAACCTTTGTGCTGGTGCTCGTTATCGTGCTGACCTGCCTTAAGAAGAACAGACTGAAGCTTGCCATCCGGCTTATTGTGATCGGTCTTGTGTTAGTTATCATACCCGGTATCTTCTTTTTTGGAGGAGGCCTCAAGGGCGGCGGTATATTCTGGATAATTTTCGCGTATATGTATGTGGGCCTTGTGCTTTCGGGAAGATGGCGCGGTATCATGATGGTGCTTATAACGATACTTGCCCTGATATGTTACTGTACTTCCTGGTTTTTTCCGGCGCTGGTTTACAGGCACTCCCAGAGCATGTATTACGTGGATTCCTTTATCTCGCTGGTACTTGTGGGCGTGCTCTGCAATGTCATGTCCTGGGCTCAGGGCCTTCTCTTTGAAATGGAGAGCGAGCGCGCAAAAAAGGAGGCGGAAAGAGCGGAGGAGCTTTCCCGCGCCCAGAACCGCTTCTTTTCAAGCATGAGTCATGAGATCCGTACACCTATCAATTCCATCCTGGGTCTCAACGAACTGATCCTCAGGGATGAAGAGGCCACCGATGATATCGTCCGGGATGCCAACGGGATACAGGGCTCCGGGAAGATGCTGCTGGCGCTGATCAATGATATACTTGATTTTTCCAAGATCGAATCAGGAAGCATGGATATCGTCCCCGTGGATTACAAAGTAGGGGACATGCTTTCGGAGATCGTGAACATGATGTGGCTTCGTGCATACGGCAAGGGGCTTGGCTTTGAGGTGGACGTGGATCCTGACGTCCCTTCGGTGCTTTACGGGGATGAGATCCGCATCAAGCAGATAATCATCAATCTTCTCAACAATGCGGTCAAGTACACGAAGGAGGGTCATGTGGGCCTTCGCGTGGATAGCAGGGAGGCCGGGGATGATGTTGTGGAGCTTATGATATCCGTTTCCGATACGGGCATGGGTATCAGGAAGGAAGATATCCCCTACCTGTTTGATGCCTTTAAACGGGTGGATGAAGGAAAAAACAGACATATAGAGGGGACCGGCCTGGGGCTGAGCATTGTAAAACAGCTGATAGAGCTGATGGACGGATCGGTTACCGTCAACAGTGTCTATGGCGAGGGTTCAACCTTTTCCTTCACTGTAAAGCAGGTGGTCTCTGATCACGGAAGGATAGGGGAGTTAAGCATCCACAACCAGCAGGTGGTAAAGCGGAGCAGGCACGAGAGCAGCTTTTTGGCGCCCGAGGTCAGGATACTGATCGTGGATGATAACGAGATGAACCTTGAGGTCGAGAGCAGGCTCCTTGAGGACACGGATATGGGCATTGATACGGCAAGGAGCGGAAGAGAAGCCCTCGCAAAGAGCCTCAAGGTTCATTATGATGCTATTTTCATGGATCATCTGATGCCGGAAATGGATGGCATAGAATGTCTGGAGCTTTTGCGCAATCAGGAGGGCGGGCTTAACAGAAATACACCGGTGATAGTGCTGACGGCCAATGCGGGCAGTGAGAACAGAGAAATGTATAACATTGCCGGCTTTGACGGATATCTGGTAAAGCCGGTTTCCGGCGACGCAATGGAGGAAACTCTTATCCGGCATATCCCGGGGGAGAAGATCATACTTCAGAACGTTATGATGAACGGGAGTGAGGAAATACATGCCTCGGAAAGATATGTCGAGAAGCTTCCGGTGATCATTACCTCCTCCAGCATGTGCGATCTGCCCGATACCGTGATCAAAAAGCTTAATATCCCCATCATCCCCTTTGTTATCCGTACCGAGACCGGGATATTCAGGGACGGTGTCCATCTGGATGCGGATGAGCTGGTCAGGTATATAAACGCCGGAAGGGAAGCGGTCTCCTCGCCTCCCGGGGAAGCGGAATATGCAGAGTTTTTCGGAAACATGCTAAGAAGGGCTCATCATCTGATCCACATCGCGATCACAACGGGCTTGAGCGAAGATTATATGAATGCCTCGGAAGCGGCGAAATCTTTTGATAATGTGTCCGTCATCAATTCGGAATGTATTTCCAGCGCTACGGGTATCCTGGTGCTGATAGCGTATAAGCTGGCTGCTCAGGGACTGTCGGTAAAGGACATCATTTCGGAGCTTGAGTCGGTAAAGAAAAGGCTGAAGTGCAGCTTCGTCATAGACACAACGAAATACATGACAAGGAAAGGCCTGGTGAGCCAGCAGGCAGACAGGATAGCCCGGGCGGTCAATCTCCATCCGGCCTTAAGGATGCGGAACGATAAGATCGGTATTTTCGGTATATGGATGGGAAGGACGAAGAGGGCCTACAAGAGATACATAAGCAGAGCGTTTCCTTCGGATGTCGTACCGGATGAGGAGGTCGTGTTCATAACCTATGTGGACATACCCGGAGAGACGCTTCTGTGGATCGTCGAGGAGGTAAAAAAGGCTGCTGACTTTGAAAACGTGATATTACAGCAGGCCTCGGCGGCAATATCTTCGAACTGCGGCTCGGGAACCTTCGGGATCATGTATTTTGTGAAATCGAATAAATCCTATAATATTTCTTCCTATCTGGATCGGGAGGAAGAGGAAAGCCGGGAGAAGAGCGAGGCCAACAAGGACAGTGAGGCAGGAAGCTTTGAGGAGGAGGCGGAGCTTTACGATGAAGAGAGCGATACCGGCGAAGAGGAAGAGCTTTATGAGGAAGAGGCTTATAATGAATATGAGGCAGAGCCCCGTGATGAGGGAGCGGCTTTAAGTGAGGAGGAAACGTCCGATCCCGGGACGGAGGCTTCCCTGAGCGGGCTTAAGAACATCGATGTGGCGGTTGCCATAAAAAACAGCGGGTCCGAGGAGGCCTTCAAAGCGGTACTTAAGATATTCCATGAATCCATACCGGAAAAGTATGAGGCGCTCTCACAGTATTATGAGGCCGGGGACTGGGAAAACTATACAATAAAGATCCATGCCCTGAAGAGCTCGGCAAAGCTGGTAGGCGCAATGGAGCTTTCGGAAAAGGCCAGGCTTCTGGAGGAAGCGGGAAAAGAAAAAGATATTCAGTATATAAAGGAACATCACGAAGATGCCATGGCGGATTTCCTTGAATATAAAGATACCCTTTCCGGGCTGTTCGGCAAAACCGATGAGGACAGCGGTGATGAAAACGGTGGCAGGCCTGTAGCGGATGAGTACCTTATGGAGAGTATCTATGAGGGGCTGCATGAGGCGGCAGAGGCCATGGACTGCGATATGGTGGAGGAGATCATGAAGGAGATCGGGGGCTACGCCATACCGGCCGGTGAAAAGGAAAAATTCAACCGTATCCGTGAAAAAGCGGATATGCTGGACTATAACGGAATACTGGAAGAACTTAAAAAAGGTGAATAAGGGTCAGCAAAGCTGACTGAATCGGAAGGAGGAGCATATATGGATGCAGCAGTTCAGGAAAAGGTAAAGAAGATCCTGCGTGGTGAGTTAAGATACACCTCCACCAATCTGGCCTTTAATATGCTGATCTCGAAAATGAAGAAGAGGGTTAAGGAAGACCCGGCAAGTATGGATGCCTGTATGAAGGAAACAGAGGCATTTCTGTCGAAATATCCTATCGTTGCGAAGGTTGACCTGGCAAACATTGCCGCGCTTTGAAACAGAGAATAATCGAAAACAAGGAGGAAGGGAAATGCTTATTACATTGGAGGAGACTGTTCACCTGATCGAGGAGGGTAAGGCTCTTCATATCGCAGGAGACGATACACTGTTATGCAGGCTGCCGAAGGGAAAATGGATCGGAGGGACCACCCCGTATTTCATCAGTGATGAGGGCGGGATAATGACGAAGGAAAAGCTCTTTGTGAATGAGATCGGTTTTGCCGAGGAGGTCAAGATCGCGACCTACGGGAAGTACAATGTTTTTCAGATCGTTGAGGAATGCTATGACAACGGGCTTACTATACTGATAATGCCTTTCGGCGCTGAGGTAGTGGCAAAATATGCCCGGGAGGCTCCGGAGGTGGAGGAGCTTTTAATGCATCCTACGATAGGCTGGATATCGGGATTTGATCTTAGTGCCGAGACCGCGGCCAGGGTTTATGACGGCTCAACCGGAATGTCCTATACCGACAAGGCTGTTGCCATGTATACAAAGCTTCCCGACGGGAAGAACGCCAGGATCAATATGATCAATATCTTTACGGATGATAAGACGGATCCTGTGATCCGCTTCTTCGATAATGACCTTAGCGTGAAGTCCTGCACGGTAAACGGGCAGGAGGTCAATTTTGCTGAATATATCAGGAAGAAGGGAATAGATGCACAGATGCCCCTGGTGGCGGATTATAACGGGGCCTATATCAATACATCCATTAAAAGCGTGGAAAACAACACTGTAAGCTTCTATGCTCCGGTGTTCAGAGACATCGAATATCGTTTTGCCAACAAGGTTGAGGATTATGTCGGGGAGTTCAGAAAACGGATCGATGCTGCGTCGGCCGGCAAGCCCGTTCTTTCTTTCAACTGTATCCTGAACTATCAGTACGGTGAGCTTGAGGGAAAGAAGATAACGCCCTATATCGGCCCTGTCACCTTCGGTGAGGTTGGCTACCAGCTTCTTAACCAGACTCTGGTGTACAGCGAGATTTTGGGATAGAATAATGGATATGATCCGGGCGGGCGGCCAGGAAAAGTGTAAGGAGGGTCTAAATGGACGCAGCTGAATTTAAAGAAATCGTCATAATCATGTTCCAGTACAGTGTCATCGTAAAGGGAATAGAAAGAAAACTCGGGGATATGGGCCATAAGGTTACTACGATAACGGATCATCTGGAGGACAGAGTACGGGATATGGCCGCCCATTCGGATCTGTTTTTGTTCTACCTTCCCTCGGATATCCTTTCGGACAACGCTAAGAAAAGGACGCTGCATATGATCTGCGAGACGGTGGAGGATCAGGAGGGAAATCTGATCCTTCTTGGAGATCAGAAGGATTATGATGATCTGTCGGGTGAGCTGTCTGTGATCAGGGGCCACCTCTGGCTTGACCGCCCTATAGACATGAAGCTTCTGGAAGAGACGGTGACCAGGGTCCTCTCCAAAGGCAAGGCCGGAAAGAAACGCAGGATCCTTATCGTGGATGACGATCCTTCCTTTGCAAAGATGGTAAGGGAATGGATAAAGGAGTACTATACGGTTGATATTGTTACGGCAGGAATGCAGGCAATCTCCTTCCTTTTAAAGGTTCCCGAAAACGATAGTGTCGATATGATCCTTCTTGATTATGAGATGCCTGTCGTAGACGGGCCCCAGGTGCTGCAGATGCTGAGGCAGGAGCCGGCAACGGCAGATATCCCCGTGATCTTTTTGACCGGGATCGGTACAAAGGAGGCCGTAAGCAGGGTGATGGCACTGAAGCCGGATGGTTATATATTAAAGTCCACCTCAAGAGAGCAGCTGCTGCTGTTTTTAAAGCAGAAGCTGGCGTGAGCGGTTTTCAAACGAAGGCGGAGAGTAAATGTATTCGCGGCCTATACGTAAGTAAAAGGGGCTGTAAAAAAGTCTCTAAATAACAGATACAGCTATGAGCGCGAGCTCATAGCTGTTTTTCTGTCAGGGGAGTTTTTTACAGCCCCTTTTTTTATCTCTGAGCCGCGAGCTGAAAATGCCGATACGATTTTCAGCCGAACCGCGTATTTGTCGCTCCTACATGAGCTTCTTAAACATCTCCCTGAACTGCTCAAGGCTTGCGGGCTTCGGATTGCCCGGTGCGCATGCATCCGCCGCTGCGGACTCACACAGGAAATCCAGATCCTCTTCCTTAAGCTTATCAAGCTTTGTCGGGATGCCCACATCCACCGAGAGCTTTCTTACAGCGTCGATGGCAGCCTTACGGTAAGCTTCCTGATCCATGCCCGTGGTATCTATATCGAAGGCCTCCGCTATGTACTTATACTTATCGCCTGTGGCCTCGGCGTTGAATTCCATAACGATGGGAAGCATCATGGCGCAGGCAACACCGTGGGGCGTGTCATACACGGCGCCCAGGGTATGGGCCATGGAGTGGGCTATACCGAGACCGACGTTTGAATAGGCCATAGCGGTAACATACTGGGCCAGAGCCATGCCCTCACGGCCGTCCGCATCGTTCTCAACCGCTTTCCTGAGATTTTTTGCGATAAGCTTTATGGATTCCAGATTAAGGCAGTCTGAAAGCTCCCAGGCCGCTGCCGTGGTATATCCTTCGATAGCGTGGGTAAGGGCATCCATTCCGGTAGAAGCCGTCAGCCCCTTAGGCATCGAAGCCATCATATCCGGGTCGACCACTGCCACATCGGGAATGTCGTTAGGGTCAACGCAGACAAACTTTCTCTTTTTCTCAACATCCGTGATAACATAATTGATCGTGGACTCGGCACCGGTTCCGCCTGTGGTGGGAACCGCTATGGTGAATACGGTACGCTTCTTAGTCGGCGCGACACCCTCCAGTGAGCGGACATCTCCGAATTCGGGATTGTTCACGATTATCCCGATCCCTTTTCCGGTATCCATAGAGGAGCCGCCGCCGATAGTGATCATGAAGTCAGCTCCGGACGCCTTGTAGGCCTCAACGCCGTTCTTCACATTCTCGATGGTGGGATTGGGCTTGATGTCGGAATACAGCTCGAAATCTATCCCGTTTTCCTTAAGAAGATCCGTTACCTTTGAGGTGACTCCGAATTTTACCAGATCCGGATCCGATGCTACAAAGGCTTTTTTAAAGCCCCTGCCCTTAACAATGCCAGGGATCTCATTGATAGCGCCGTGTCCGTG
>DNAD01000138.1:360-2976 GCA_003484785.1 Lachnospiraceae bacterium | reverse complement strand
TTCGGCTGTGAATAGTAACACTATGTGTTACTATTACGGTCCAAAGAGCCGTGACCGGTAACAGGATATTATGAGATCACCGGATCTTTTTGCGCATATTTAGCTTCCTTAAGAGAAGCGCGCAGATCCGTAAAGAAACCGGAAAGCATCCTGCTGCATTCCTCCTCCAGAATGCCGCGTTCGATATCCACTCTGTGATTGAATTCCTCCATCTGCAGCAGGTTTATGATGGAGCCGGCACAGCCCGATTTGGGGCTCATGCAGCCGATCACGCAGCGATCGATACGTGCCTGTACGATGGCTCCGGCGCACATCTGACAGGGTTCTAAGGTTACGTACATGGTGCAGCCCTCAAGTCTCCAGTCGCCAAGCTTTTTGCTTGCCTTTCTGATGGCGGTAAGCTCGGCGTGGGACAGGGTATTTTTATCGATCTTTCTGCGGTTATAGCCGCGGGCGATAACCTTTCCTTCATATACTATCACGCAGCCTATCGGGACCTCGTTGATATCAAGAGCCTTCTGTGCCTGCTTCAGAGCCTGCTTCATGAATTTTTCGTCTGTGGTCATGATTTTGTTCATATACAGCTGCGCCGATCCGTTATACGGAATCGGATCATTTCCTTTAATCTTTATGGCAAACGGCAAGGTTCTTTTAAATTTGCCATTTGCTGCAGCGATTTTTGACCGCTTAGCGGCATATTTCCTTACCGGTGATGACAATACCGTTTTTGTCTCATCAATGGTATATTTTAAATGAAAGGGACTGCGAATGCAAATCTGCGGACTTCAAAAAACCACTCTTCTGGATTATCCCGGCAGGGTCGCGGCTACGATCTTTACCTTCGGGTGCAATTTCAGATGCCCTTACTGTCATAACATGAACCTGGTTGAGCCCGAACATAAGCCGGAGATCTTTTCGAAGGAAGAGATAATGAGCTTTCTTAAGAAGCGGGCAGGGATTCTTGAGGGTGTCTGTATCACCGGAGGGGAGCCTACGATCGATCCTGAGCTCGTGGAGCTTGTAAGGGAGATAAAGGAGCTTGGTTATTGCGTAAAGCTTGATACCAACGGGACCAATCCCTTAATGTTAGAGGAGCTTATAGAGGAAGAGCTCATAGATTACGCTGCCATGGATATAAAAACAGGTTTCAGTGATTATGAAAGGGTAGCGGGAGTATCCCATCCGGATATTGAGAGCATAAGCCGTAGCATAAGACTTCTTATTAAGGGGGAGCTTTTCTACGAATTCCGCACTACCCTGTGCAGGCAGTACCACACGCCGGAGATCATGGAAGAGATAGGATCCATGATAAGAGGATGTTCAAATTATTATCTGCAGTCCTTCAGGGATTCTGAGTACGTAAAGCAGCACGGGCTTGGCTCCTTTGAAAAAGAAGAGCTGCTTCAGATGGTGAAGCAGCTCGGGAAATACGATATTACCGCGTATATACGGGGTGTAGACTGATTGTGGGATCAGCTTTCCTTATTCATGTACTTAATGTAGCTTTCCACCATCAGGGCAAGCTTTAAGGTCAGCGCGTCCTCAAATACCCTGACGTCCAGTCCGCAGGCTCTCTGCAGCTTTTCGATCCTGTATACAAGCGTATTTCTGTGGATATAAAGCTGGCGGGAGGTCTCGGATACGTTCAGGCTGTTTTCGAAGAATTTATTAACGGTCACCAGGATCTCGTCGTCAAGCTCGTCAAGGGCGGATTCACCGAAGATCTCCTTTATGAACATCTGGCACAGATTGACAGGCAGCTGATATATAAGCCTTCCTATCCCAAGGGTCTGGTAGGCGATGATATTCTTCTCGCTGTAGAAGATCCTTCCTACGTCGAGGGCCATCATTGCCTCTTTGTAGGATTTGGAGATTCCTTTGATCTCGTTGACGATCGTACCGTAGGCGACTCTTGCGTTTTCCATTGCCTCGGAGCCCAGCATATCGATCAGCATCCTTGCGGTTTCGTCAAGCTCGTTGTTCTTATCCTCGGATTCTATGGATTTGATCACGGTGATATGGTTTTCATCCACGCTGGTAACGAAATCGCCGTTCTGTTGGTTAAAGAGTTCCTTAACCATTTCAAGGGCTTCGTGAACGCTGTCCGGGCGGATCTCGATAACAAAAACGCAGCGTGACTGTACCGCCTCGATATGAAGCTTCTGGGCCCTGTTGTATATATCCACCAACAGCAGATTATCCAAAAGGAGGTTCTGATAAAAGCTGTTTTTATCGATCCTGTCCTTATATGCCACTATCAGCGCTTCAAGCTGGGTCACGGTAAGCTTTCCGACCAGGAAAGCCTCGCCCTCACCGCTTACCTTGAGGATATGGCTTACCTGTCTCTCATCATTTATCTTGAACAGAAGCTGTCCCTTCATCTCCTGAACCTCAGCCGCAGACTGCATAAAGCTCAGAAGCGTGCCCTTTTCGATGCTGTCGTTGACGTCGGTCTGTGCGATGATATTTCCGAAGGAATCCGTGACAAGAAAGTCGAGTTTTGAAATGTTGTGCACGTCATCTATACAATTCTGAATGATCTGATTTGATATCATCTCATTAAGCCTCCTGTATGATCATGGTTCTGTAAACATCCGGTCTGTATTTTTGAAAAAA
>DNAD01000138.1:0-291 GCA_003484785.1 Lachnospiraceae bacterium | reverse complement strand
CACCCCACCCACATTCGCAAAACTCGTACTTGCGTATTCACTCGTTCTGCGAATGTGGGTGGGGTGACCGCTTCCCGGTTTCATGATGGAAACGCCGGTCACTGTCTGTGAGCAAGCTCCCGTCAGTGCCCGACATTTCCATCATGACCCGTGAATGGTAGTAATATCAGTTCAGAGCCAGGCTCGGAAATCCTTCGGATTTCCTCACTGATTGGCTCTCGCCAAATGGATTTTTCCAAAAACACAGCCCTGGATGCAAGCATCCGGTCTGTATTTTTGAAAAAATCCGCC
>DNAD01000210.1 GCA_003484785.1 Lachnospiraceae bacterium | reverse complement strand
ACTGTCCGGATCTGCCGCTGAATGTATCCAGATCGGCCCTTCAGAACGACGGGTTTGTTAAAAAAATATCAGATTATATCTCGAAAAAGGTTGCCGACAAGCTCTCCGGAATGTGCAAGACCGAGAAGGAGGAGTACGAGAAGTACTGGGATGATATCGCTCCCTTCATTAAGTTCGGCTGCCTTAAGGACGACAAGTTCTGCGAGAAGATGAACGATTATATCCTGTTTAAGAACCTTGAGGGGAAATATCTGACCCTTCCTGAGTGCCTTGAGCTTCAGGATAAGAAGGAGGAAGGGGAAGAAGCCTCTGCCACGGATGAGAACGGCGAAAAGGTCGAGGCCGAGGTCGTTGATGATACGGATAAGGCCGGTTCTGACGAAGAGGAGGGCGAGAAGGCTCCCCGCAAGATAGTTTATTACGTAACCGACGAGCAGCAGCAGTCACAGTATATAAATATGTTTAAGGAAAACGGAATGGATGCCGTAATCCTTACCCATAATATCGACCAGCCCTTTATCTCACAGCTGGAACAGAAGAATGAGGGCGTAAAGTTCTTAAGGATAGATGCCGACGTTACCGATTCGGTAAAGGAGGAGATCGGAGAGGACGATACAGAAAGGATAAAGGAAGAGACAGATAAGCTTTCGGAGATCTTTAAGAAGGCTTTGAATAAGGACAAGCTGGAGGTTAAGGTAGAGAAGCTCAAGAATGAGAACATATCCTCAATGCTGACCGTATCCGAGGAGAGCCGCCGTATGGCAGATATGATGAAGATGTACAGCATGGGAGGCAATGACCTGGGAATGTTCGGGGATGAAGGCGCCACGCTGATACTTAATGCCAATAACAAGCTGGTGCAGTACATCCTTGAAAACGAGGATAACGAGAATGTTCCTCTTTTCTGCGAACAGCTCTATGACCTTGCGGTCCTTGCCAATAAGCCTCTGGCGCCGGAGGCCATGACTAAATTCGTGGCAAGGAGCAACGAGATAATGATGCTTCTGGCAAAGTAACGGCTTACAGTAAATGTAAGGCCATGGTAAGTGGCCGGGCCCTGCCGTAAAGAAGCTGATAAAAAAGGCTTTCACGAATCGAACCGTGAAAGCCTTTTTATTACTGTTTACTATTGGCCGGTGGCGCCCATGGCAGCCAGAGACTGTTGGAGGGCCGCCTGCTGAGCGGCCTGGGCGGCAGCCAGCTGTGCGGCGGCCTGGGCGGCGGCAGCCTGAGCGGCGGCCGCGGCGGCAGCCTGGGCTGCAGCGGCATCGGCGGCGCTGGGATCTATGGTAACAGGGGCGGCAGCGTCTCCCTCGGCAACATCGGTCGAGGGCGCTATACCGTGATCGCAGTAGTCATTTGAGATCACAATTCCGGCAACCGCATAGGGACAGCCTGTTGCGGCCCTGAGACCGGTTGCGGCGCATACGAAGCCTACGGTGCCTATGGCATTGGTCGGGTCAACCACCGAAGAGGAGTGAGGATGCTGGGTGCCGTTACAGTAGGTATCCGGCAGAGTTGCCTTATCGAAGATCTCGGAATGAGAACCTCCTCCGCAGGTTCCGTTGTAGGGAAGGCCTGAAAGGGAGCACACGGTAGCGGTAACTATCCCTTCGGGTTTTTCAAAATCCCTGTATTCAAGATTTTCGTGGATCCTTGACATTATCGCGCGCCAGATGGTCTTTGCGGTGTTGGTCTCATTACCCGTCATATGGATATTGTTGTCGTAGCCGGCCCATACCGCCGAGGTATAGTAGGGGGTGTAGCCCGCAAACCATACGTCCACGTTGCTGGAGGTGGTTCCTGTCTTACCGGCGATGGCCATATTTCCGAAGTTAACCCTTGCGCCGGTTCCCTTGGTAACAACGTCCTTCATTGCGTCTGTCAGAAGATAGGCCGTTGTCTCCTTGATCACGCGCCTTGTTTTTGCGGTATTTTCAAGGAGAATGTTGCCGTCGTGATCCATGATCTTGGTATAGAAGAGCGGCTTGGTATAGGTCCCGCCGTTTGCTATGGTGGCAAAAGCGTTGGTAAGCTCAAGGTTGGTAACGCCGTCCGTAACTCCTCCAAGGGCAAGAGCCTGGGTCACGTCCGAGGTGACTGTTCCATTGGCCTCAGTCCTTTTCTTG
Source organism: Lachnospiraceae bacterium (assembly GCA_003484785.1). Classification (GTDB taxonomy): domain Bacteria; phylum Bacillota; class Clostridia; order Lachnospirales; family Lachnospiraceae; genus UBA2868. The sequence goes on along the minus strand of DNAD01000210.1, from coordinate 3,466 downwards.
ACGAGGGTGCTGAAGCCGAAGTTGAGAAGATAATCATACCCGAGCTGGGGGGTTATCTCCGTAAGAGTCTTTACGGCAACTATGTTTAAGGACTGCTCAATACCGTATCTGTAGGTACACACTCCCTTATAGCCGCTGTACCAGTTATTGACGGGCCTTCCGTTTGAGTAATTGTAGGGCTCGTCGACCTGGGTGGAGGCCAGAGTCTTTCCGGCGGAATCAAGGGCGGGAGCGTAGGCTGCCAGCACTTTGAAGCAGGAACCGGGCTGCCTCTTCGTATCCGTTGCGCGGTTTAAGGTAAGGCTTGCCTTTTTGTCTCCTCTTCCTCCCACCAGAGCCAGTACCTTACCCGTGGACTGCTCGATTATGGTGACGGAAGCCTGAGGCTGGGGAGTTAAGGAGATCGTCTCCGCTACATAGGTATAGCCCTTTTCCTCCTGCATTGCCTTGTATTCCTCGACCTTTGCCATAGCCTCCTCCTCGGAGGAGAAGATCATGTCGGAAGCTTTTTTTTCATAGCCTCTGTTGCTGAAATTGACCGGATCCCCGTTCTCGTCCGTATAGGTGAGCTGGCAGCTCAGATAGAGTTTGGTATTCTCGGGATAATTCTCGGGATTGGCAAATTCCTCATCACAGATCTTCTGGATGGCAGGATCCTGGGTGGTGAAAATTGAAAGACCGCCGCTGTAGAGAGCGTTATAGGCCTGCGTATAGGAATATCCCTTGACCTCCTGAAGGTCGTTTATAACCTGCTCCGTGAGCTCGTCCACAAAGTAGGAGTATATGGTCTCCCTTTCGGTGGTCTCATCCACCTTCTTGATACGGTCGTATACGTCGTCGGCCATGGCCTCCTCAAATTCGGTCTCGGTGATAAAGCCCTGATCCCGCATCTTTTTAAGGACCGTTTCCCTTCTCAGGGCATTATTATCCGGATGGGAGATGGGGTTCCATCTGGAGGGGTTCTGGGTTATGCTTGCGATGACCGCGGATTCCGAGATCGAAAGGGAGGATACGGGCTTGCCGAAATATCTGTTTGAGGCTGCCTGAACCCCAAGGGTTCCCTGCCCGAGGTTAATGGTATTTAAATAGTTCTCCAGGATAGTATCCTTATCCATGTATTTTTCCAGCTGGACCGCGCAGTACTGCTCCTGGAACTTACGCTTGAACTTCTCGGTTATGGAGGACTCGGAGGTCCAGCTTGTAAATACGTTATTCTTCAGCAGCTGCTGGGTGATGGTGGAAGCTCCCTGGGAAAGATCACCGGAGGTAATGGCCTTTACGCCGGCACGGAAGATACCCTGTATATCTATTCCGTTATGCTCACGAAAACGCTCGTCCTCGATGGCGATGAAGGCATTCTGTGTATGCTCGGGGATCTTATCCAGAGTAACGTAGATCCTGTTGGAGTTTTCGGCGATCAGCTTGGTCAGCTGGTGCCCTTCGCTGTCGTATACGGTGGTGGAAAAGCCTGCCGGGGCAACGTTTACGTTTGATACGTCGGGAGCCGAGGCTATGACCCCCATGAAGGCGCCTACCGCGGCGCATATCCCGCAGCATCCGGCCACTATAACGGCAAGGATCACGACCTTGAAGGCAGTTATCGCAAAAAAGTTGCTGAATTTCGGGCCGAAGGATTTCAACGACCGTTTACGCTTCACAACTCCTCTTCTTCCGTAATTCATCCTGTTCTCCTTTTGACGATGATATCAAATCATGCTATGATGTCTGTTACAAAACCCATGCGGCGCCCTCGGCACCGTAACCACAATGTAACTGTTCGCTGTGTTCACAGTTGCATTATACTTTAGTATATCAAATACTTTGTGATAATACAAAGAACATTGTGTGAATTATGGTACACGGAATAAATAAATTCGTTCACTATAATTAAAGATGCGCACGGATCATGAAAGGAAATATTCCGATTGATCGGCCAAAATCCGGCGCGGGAAACGAAGCAAATGAAAATTAACGGGCCGGCAGGGTGAGCAAGCTATGGAAACGATCAGGTATTTATATAAAGGCGGTCAGGGGGAGATAGAGGAAAAGAAGTCACGCTTTATCGCAAACCTCGGACCGGTGGAAAATGAAGAGGAGGCGCAGGCTTTCATAAGCGAGATGAAAAAGAAATACTGGGACGCAAGGCACAACTGCTCCGCCTTTGTGACAGGGGAAAACGGAGAGATCACCAGATGCTCCGACGACGGCGAACCTTCGGGTACTGCCGGACGCCCCATGCTTGAGATCCTTAAGAACAGCGGGGTCAGAAATGCCGCGGTGGTGGTCACCAGGTACTTCGGAGGAGTGCTGCTTGGGACCGGAGGCCTTATAAGAGCCTATGGTGATGCCGTCAGGGCCGGGTTAGATAACAGTGTTATCATAGAGAAGATAAACGGGGTGCTCTGCTATGTTAAGCTGGAATATCCCGATCTGTCAAGACTGAACCATATCTTTCAGGCACCTCCTTTCCTGATAAAGGACACGATCTACGGGGAAAAGGTGGAATTTGAGCTGCTGCTTCCGATGGATGAGCTTAAGGCTTCCTCACAGAAGGTTACAGAGGCCAGCGGCGGGAGAGTGGAGCTTAAGCCGAAGGAGACCTGCCGGTACGCAAAGGCCGAAGACGAGCTTGTGATCACGGATATAAAGCGTTTTTGACCGGGCCTTAATCAGAGTCATTCATTTTTCTGAACTCGCTGGGAGTCTTCCCGGTATAGTTGCGGAAGGCCTTTGAAAAGTAATTGGTATCGGCAAAGCCTACTCTCAGGGAAATATCGCGGATCCTGGTATCGGACGTGGAAAGGAGCTCCCTGGCCCGTTCCATCCGTACATTGGTAAGGTATTCGTAGATACCCAGCCCGTATTTTTGCTTAAAGAGCTTTGACAGGTATTCTCTTGAGAAATAATACCTGTCGGAAAAGTCGGAGATGCGGATGCTTACGCTGTAGTTTTTTTCGATCGTATCTCTGATCATTTCAACCACCTCCTCAGCGCTCAGGGAGGGCTCGCTCTCCATGCCGAATACCTCATCCGGGAAGAGCTTTTTCATGGCAGACTCTATCGAAGCGTTAAGCTCGGTTTCAACCACGGGCTTCAGGATATAATCCATGGCTCCGTAGCGCAGCGCGCTCTGAGCATATGAAAAATCATCATAGCCGCTTACGACGATATATGCGGTATCCTTAAATTCATTGCAGGCTTTTTTCAGAAATTCCGTTCCCGTCATTACGGGCATCTGCATATCCACAAATACCAGACAGGGATGCAGCTCTCTCATGAGCTTGAGCCCTTCCGCCCCGTTCTCGCATTCCAGAGGCTTTTCCAGATTATAGTGACTCCAGCTTCCGAGCTTCTGGATCGCTATTCTTACGGGCCTTTCATCGTCTATTATCAATGCTTTATGAAGCTCCATATCAATTTCCTCCTTATGCACCGATGGGGTTTGCTGTTACTATTCACAGCCTTT
>DNAD01000266.1:4477-9446 GCA_003484785.1 Lachnospiraceae bacterium | reverse complement strand
AATTATGAAGGCAAAAAAGATCATTGTACTGCTGCTTAGCTGTTCCATTACGCTTGGAAGCGTGGTTCCGGTTTTTGCGTCGAATGAACCGCAGGTCATCTCTTTTGATGATCAGAAGAAGGATGAGGCTGACAGCGAAAAAAAGGATGACGCTGATAACGAAAAAAAGGACAGTGCCGGCGATGAGAAGAAGGATGAGGAGAAAAAGAATGCCCAGGTGGCTTATGATAAAGCCTATCTGGCTCTGGGCTCGGATCTTTCCGGGGATCAGCTTAATACCGTGCTCTCTCTTTTGGGGATATCCGCAACAGATCTGGATAAATATGATGTTGTGTATGTGACTAACAAGGAGGAGCATGACGGCCTGGATGTCTATATTGACCCGAAGGTAATAGGTACGAGATCCCTTTCCTCCGTTCTTGTAAGGCCGGCTGCCGATGGCTACGGAGTTGTTGTGCATACAAAAAACATTAATTTCTGTACCGATAACATGTACCGCAATGCCCTCATCACCGCAGGCGTTCAGAACGCCGACATAACCGTGGCGGCGCCTTTTCAGGTGTCGGGTACGGCCGCTCTGATCGGCGCCTTAAAAGCCTATGAGGATATGTCAGGCGAGGATGTTCCCGCAAATACCCTGGACGTTGCCCTCAACGAGCTGGTGACCACCGGAGAGCTTTCCGAAAAGCTGGATTCCTCATCCGAGGCAGAGGAGCTTATTTCCTATATAAAGGCTCAGGTTGCGGCAAACGATCTTGACACGAGAGAAGAGATCGAGGCTGCCATCCGTAAGGGAATGAAGGAATTTAACACGGAGCTTTCGGATAAAGATATAAAGAGTATCGTGGACCTTATGATGCGTATAAAGGACATGGGCATCGACTTCAACATCCTTGCGGATCAGGCCGATGATATCTACGCCAAATATAAGGATCAGATCGATGCGGGAACCTTCAATATCAGTGATGTAAAGCTGGAGGATCTGGGCCTTGGAAAGATCGTAGCCAATGCCACAGGCAATTTCTTTAAGAGCGTGACGGATTCCATCAAGGGCTTCTTCGGCGGATTGTTTTCAAGGAAGAAATAGGGCTCTTCCGATGGACAGACAGGCATATGAGATACATCCCTTAAACAGAGGGGAGTGGGAGGACGCCATGCAGCTGGCATGGGATACCTTTCTTATATTTGAGGCTCCCGAGTACGGCAGGGAAGGGATAGACAGCTTTCGGAGATTTATAAAGGATCCTCTGCTTAAAAGGATGTTCATAATGGGTGAATATCTGGTTTACGGCGCCTATCTGAGGCAATACGGAGATCTTGTGGGGATCCTCGGGGTCAGAGGCTACAATCACGTATCGCTGTTATTTGTACAGGCGGAATATCATCTTCAGGGAATAGCAAAGGCCATGCTTTATAAATATATAAACGAGGCCAGAAGAAAACAGGTCCGCCGGATCACGGTCCATTCCTCACCCTTTGCTGTGGAATTCTATCATAAGCAGGGATTTGTGGATCTGGACAGGGAAATAGTCGCGGACGGCATAAGATATACGCCGATGGAGCTTATAATATAGTTAAAAAAGATCAGAAGGTAGGATCATGGGCAGGTTTTTCAATCTTGACAGCCCCTTTGTCGCCTTTATGAACAGAGTGGCTGACCTGATGCTTTTAAACGTTATCTATCTGCTGTGCTGCATCCCGGTCATAACCATCGGACCGGCTACTACGGCGCTTTATTACATTACGCTTAAAATGGCGAGAAATGAGGAATCTTATATTATAAAGGGGTTTTTTAAGTCCTTTAAGCTCAATTTCAGGCAGGGGCTGATCATGTGGCTTATAGATCTGGCCTTTGCGGGGATCATGGTCCTGGATTTTAAGGTGCTGAACGGAAGCATTCCCGGGATAGAGAACCCGGGCACGCAGATGTTTTCCGTGATGAGAGTGCTTATAATGGTGCTTGCGATACTGGCTCTTTTTACGGTGTCCTTCACCTTTCCGGTGCTTGCGAAGTTTGACAATACGATCAAAAACACCTACAGGAATTCATTTTTTATGAGCTGCCGTCATTTTCCGACTACCCTGGTAATGATCCTTACCTGGTCGGTGACGCTACTGACGGGATATTTATTTCCCCAGCTTCTGATCGTGCATATTCTGATACTGTTCTCACTTGCGGCCTTCGTGCCGTCCTTCATGCTGGTAAAGGTATTTGACCGATATATACCGGCGGAAGCAGACGGGGAAGAGGAAGAGGGTGCAGACAATGAAGAGAATAGGGACAATGCAGTTGAAAATGCTGCTGACAATGGCGTTGACAATGCTGTTGAAAATACCGGCGGCAGCCTCAGTGAAGGGAAATAACATTCACTATTTCATTATCTTTAATATCAAACTGCCATAACTGGTGATCGGGAAGGCGGTGCTCCGTAAGGTAAAAATGGCTGTCGGAACGGCCTATGAAATACGGGGTGCCGCCTTCCTCAAATTTGTTGTACACAACCTCATAGCCGTTCTCTGAAAGGGTTTTTAAATCCTTTGTCCGTATAAAGGTGGCGTAGTCCTGGTTAAAGGAGGAATCCGTGGAGACTGTGATATAATAATAATCACCGAGCTTTTCAAGCTGTACCATGCCGGCGATCTCATCGCTTACCGGGAAACGCTCAAGAACCTTAAGATCCTTAAGCCTTGCCCGTATTATGTTTTTATTTCCGGAAACGAAATACACCTCATCGCCAATGATGGTGAAGGAGCGTACATAGCAGTCATTCAGCTCCTTTATCCTCTCCGTTCTTTCATGGCTGACCTCTCCGTTTTCATTTTTAAATACATAAAGCTCCCCCGTCATGGAGCTGAGCACGTAGAACCTTCCGCTGTTTTCGTCGTATACCACAAAATGGGGGAGGATCCCGATATCGTTAAAAACCCCGGTAAGCTCAAAGCCCTCCCCGCCCTTCTTAAATACCAGCACACGGTTGTTCTCGGTATCGTCCGCAAGAAAGACTTCTCCGTCCGAGTCGATGGTATGGCCGTGCTTTATCTCTCTTGTCATCACCTTCCAGTCCTTTGGCGCGGCCTCAAGGCTGTCGCTGTAAAGGATGCGGTCATGGTAACAGTCCACAAGGAACCAGGTCCCGTTTATATATCTTAAGCAGGTCAGGATATTGAAGGTATCGTATTCATTGATCAGGCTTTCCTCAATATGAGGAGGATCGAGGACAGATAGCTTTTGCAGGGGAGAAGCGGGGAATTGTTTCCGGTAGTAAAGGGCCGCAATCAGAGCCGCCAGGGCTATGATCCCGGAAATGAAAAGGATCCCATGCTTTGTATGAATTTTTTCCGAAGAACTCTTAAAATCAGACATATGTTGGGGGTGAGCGTAAAGCAAAAGGGCAATACGGCAGAACAATAACGCAGCTGTCCGCAGCCTTCACAGCTGCACAATAACAAACTGCAAACAGTATAAAAGAATTCATAAACAAAATCAAATATAAACCCAAAGATAAAACCTCTGACTTTTGACAATCACGCGGCATTATGCTAAACTAGCATACTAGATATAGTATGTCTGTCGGAATCCGGCACAAAAAATCCGCTTGCGGGTCCGGATCGTTTTTGCGGTCCGGCCATAGTAGTCACACAGGCGGAAATTGATCATCGGGTCGGGGAACAGATACTTTTGGGGAGATATATTAAGTGGATAAGTATGAATATCAGGTCTGTGCAGACCAGATAAAAAGCTACATAGCCGAGAAGAAATACGTCGAGGCGATGCAGATCGCCGATACCATTGACTGGCGCAGGGTGAAAAGTGTTTCAATGCTCTGCACCGTGAGCGAGATCTACAAGTACAATAAGCGCTATGAGGAAAGCAGGGATATACTGCTTCTGGCCTATGACAGACATCCCAGCGGAAGGATGATAATATACGGCCTTTGCGAGCTGTCTGTCAAGATGAACGATGTGGTTTCCGCCGTCGAGTATTATAAGGAATTCGTCAGGGTGGCACCGGGGGATACCGGAAGCTATATCCTGCTTTATAAGATCTACGAGGCCCAGGAGGTTTCCCTTGAGGAAAGGATCAGTGTACTCGAGGAATACAAGAGGCGTGATTATAAGGAAAAATGGGCCTATGAGCTTGCAAAGCTCTATCATATAACGGGGCAGGAATCCAAGTGCGTTGATGAATGCAACGAGCTGATCCTCTGGTTTGGCGAAGGAAAATACGTTCAAAAGGCGATGGAGCTAAAGGCCCAGCACGAGGATTTCATAAAGAATCAACAGAACGCTGCACAGCAGCCCATACAGAGCCGGTACATACCCTACAGTGCACAACAGCCGGAGCCGGCTCAGTTCGATCTGCCTTCCGCTGAGGCCGGGGAAGAAAAATATAACGCAGAATATGAGCAGAAGCCCGAATACACAATACCCCAGAAGGAGGTGACCGCCCCGGGCTATAATACCGAAAAACTCCAGAACGAGCTGCAGCAGAGCATGGAGCAGTATCTGGGCAACGCAGAGGATGCCGAAACCGAAGGCTTCTTTGGGCAGGAATCCCTTTACAGAACGGATACCGCCGAGATCCCGGACGCAGAGCCCCGGGTGAGCGGGGAAGGGATCAATGTACAACAGGTAGAAGGAACAACCCCGGAAAAGACTCAGGAATTTGTATTTGATCAGAATAAAAACTATGTACAACAATTCATGAGCCAGTTCCATGAGGCTGCCATGGGCATTATAGAGGAACAGAAGGCGCCCATCGACTTTGCAAAAAAGACCATTCCCGGTATCCCTGAAAATGCGGAGAATGAAGGAGAGGCTTCCGGGCCGCAGCAAGAGGATCGGGAACAGGAAACAGCCGTAAGTACGGATGAGCCCGAAGGATCGGATACCGAAGGCTTTGATGGGGGATCCGGTATTGAACAGCCTGCTGCCGAAGGCATTGACGTTAAAGATGCCGATATCGAAG
>DNAD01000266.1:1311-4337 GCA_003484785.1 Lachnospiraceae bacterium | reverse complement strand
GACAGAACCTATGAGCTTCCCACAAAGAGGGAGCCCGTATATTCTGCCGTAAATGCGCTGAAGTACGATGCTCTTCTGGGACAGGAATATAACGGTCAGATCCGGATGAGCCTTCCCGACACCGATATGGTGGAGAAGCAGATCACCGGACAGATAGATATAGAAGAGATACTGAGAAAGAGAAGAGAAAGGCTTGCCAGGCTGTCGAACACCGATGCGCTGCAGTGGCAGCTTAACGGAGTCATTCCCGGAGGAGAAAGCACCGGGGAGACAGCTTACAAGGCAGTCTCTGTGGAGATTTCCGAACTGGAAAACGGAGAACACGAAGCTTCGCAGGAGGAAGTGACCGTTAAGGAGCCCGTTGCCGGGTCAATAGCTTTGGAGGAGACCGAAGAGAACGAAACCCCGGAGGTTAACGAAGAAACCGAAGAGAATGAAACCCCGGAGGTTTCCGATTATGAGATCCGCTACGCTGAGGAAACCGAGGAATCTGAGGAAGCTGAAGAACCTGAAGAAACCGGGGAATCCGAAGAAATTGAAGAACCTGAGGAATCCGAAGAAGGCGGATATACTCCTCAGCCTTCAGAGGAGCACGAAGAGGAAGCAGAGGAAGAAAGCGAAGAAGAGACAGAAGACGGGAGCGGATACGTGATTCCCGCCAGGCCGTTCTTCGGCTATGAGCTTGATGATTACGGAGAGGTTGAGGAAATAGAGGACATCGAACAGCCCGACGAGGTCGATGATATAATAAAGACCAGCAACCTTCCCCTTGAGGAGATCGCCGAATATAATGCCATGGCAGAGCATGCCATCAATGCCGGAAACAACGAGAGCGCCCATCCCTCCAACTACGACGAGAACGGCAGGATGAAGCATCCCAGCTATATGGTGCTTGAGGAGCACAGAACCAGCAGAAGGGACTTTGACGAGGATGAGTACAGGCTGTTTGGCAGATATGACGGGATAGAGTCGGTAAAGGCCCAGCTCGTGGATGTGATCGATGACATGAGCATGCAGTCGGATAAGGGTAATATCGTGGTAATGGGGGATGAGGTAAGCTGCAGGAAAACCCTTTCGATAGACCTGGTAAAGGCCATGCAGATGATGGATTCAAGCTTTACGGGAAAGGTCGCAAAGATCTCGGGAGAAGCTCTGAATAAGAAGAACATCCCGGCGACGCTTAAAAAGCTTGACAGCGGAGCTCTGATAATCGAGGAAGCGGGCGGTCTTTCCGCGGCAGGGCTTACGATAATAGCCCAATGTCTTACCAGAGAGATGGATTCTATCCTGATCGTGCTTGAGGGTTCCAGGGAGACCATTATGCCCCTTCTGGAAACAAATCCGACCATGTTCAACATGGTATTTGATGCAAGAATAGATATAGAGGAATTCTCCAACGACGATCTTGTAGCCTATGCGAAGGGCTACGCCAGGGAGCAGGAACACAGCATTGACGAGATGGGTATACTGGCATTGTATACAAGGATCGGAGAGATGCAGACTCTGGACAACAAAGTGACGGTTGAGGATATCAAGGAACTCATTGACAATGCCATAGCCCATGTGGACAGGATGACTCTGGCTCATCTTATGGACGTGCTTGTATCAAAGAGATATGATGACGACGATTTCATCATCATAAGAGAAAAGGATTTTCTGCCTGACGGAAAGAAGCATAATAAAAAAGAGAAGAAACAGAAAAAGAAAAAAGAAGAGTAAGGACCGGGGGTAAACAAAAATGGCAGTATTAAAGAAGGAAAGTAAAAAAAGGACCTCAAGGAAGACGGAAGCCCGGAAGGAACCGAAGGAGATGGCTTTATCCGCAGATCAGCCTGAGGATAAAAAAAAGGAGACCACGCCCTTCATCACGGAATACGATATGTTCCTTTTCGGTAACGGCACTCACTATGATATATACGAAAAGCTGGGTTCCCATCCCGTAAAAAAGGACGGGAAGGAAGGATATTATTTTGCGGTCTGGGCACCGGGCGCAAAAGAAGTATTCCTCATAGGCAGCTTTAACGACTGGGATGAGGGCAGGGTAAGGATGCAGAGGCAGGAGCCTCTGGGCATTTATGACTGCTTCCTGGAGGGCATAAAGCCCGGAGAGCTCTACAAGTATCTTATCATAGACCAGAACGATGAAAAGCATTATAAGGCGGATCCCTTTGCAAATTACTGTGAGCTCAGGCCGGGAAATGCCTCTGTTACCACGGATATCACCAATCTTAAGTGGGGCGATTCCTCCTGGATGAAGAAGCGGCGCGAAACGGATATCACAAAGGAGCCCATAGCGATCTATGAATGCCATATCGGCTCCTGGATGAGACACCCGGGAAGAGATGACGACGGCTTCTATACTTACCGCGAATTTGCCGACAGGATAACCGATTATCTCCTGGACATGCACTATACCCATATTGAGCTCATAGGAATAGCGGAACATCCCTTTGACGGCTCCTGGGGCTATCAGGTCACGGGCTATTATGCGCCTACCTCAAGATACGGAACGCCCGAGGATTTCTGTTACCTTGTGAATAAGCTCCACAAAAATAATATCGGAGTGATACTTGACTGGGTACCGGCGCATTTCCCAAGAGATGCCCACGGGCTGGCCAATTTTGACGGAACCTGCCTGTTTGAGTATGCGGATCCCAGAAAGGGAGAGCATCCGGACTGGGGAACAAAGATCTTTGACTACGGAAAGAACGAGGTAAAGAACTTCCTTATCGCCAATGCGAAATTCTGGCTTGAGGAGTTTCATGTGGACGGTCTCAGGGTAGATGCGGTCGCCTCCATGCTCTATCTGGACTACGGAAAACGTGACGGACAGTGGATACCCAACAAATACGGCGATAATAAGAACCTTGAGGCTATTGAGTTCTTTAAGCATCTGAATTCGATAATAAAGGGTTCCTACCCGGGAGCGATGATGATAGCCGAGGAATCCACGGCATGGCCCAAGGTTACGGATACCCCCGAAAACGACGGTCTGGGCTTTACCTTTAAGTGGAACATGGGCTGGA
>DNAD01000266.1:0-1259 GCA_003484785.1 Lachnospiraceae bacterium | reverse complement strand
TGGGCTGGATGCATGATTTCTGCGATTATATGAAGCTCGACCCGATCTTTAGAAGGGACAATCACTATAAGATGACCTTCGCCATGAGCTATAATTATTCCGAGAAGTACATACTGGTGCTCTCTCATGACGAGGTGGTGCATCTGAAATGCTCGATGCTGAATAAAATGCCCGGTTTTTACGTGGACAAGTTTGCCAATCTCCGTGTTGGGTATACATATATGATGGGGCACGCCGGAAAGAAGCTGTTGTTCATGGGACAGGAATTTGCCCAGGACAGCGAGTGGAGTGAGGAAAGAGAGCTTGACTGGGGACTGCTTTCGGATGACCTTCATTCGGGCATGCAGGCCTATTTCAGGGAGCTGTTGAGCATATACAGAAAGTACCCCGCGATGTATGAAAAGGATTATGAGCAGGACGGCTTTACCTGGATAAATGCGGACGATACCTACAAGAGCATCTACAGCTTCTACAGGAGAGGAAAGAACAAGAGAAACAGCCTGGTCTTCGTGATGAACTTTACCCCGATGGCAAGGGATGACTACAGGGTAGGGGTTCCCGAGAAGAAGAAGTATAAGCTGATCTTAAACAGTGACGAGAAGAGGTTCGGAGGAAACAGCGAGCCCCTTGAGGATACGGTATTTACCGCAGAGGAAAAGCCCTGGGACGGACAGCCCTACTCCATAGCATATCCGCTTCCGGCTTACGGGGCCGCGATATTCCTTTTCTAGGGCATTTCCGTAACGAAAGCCTCTGCCCTATACGCAAAAATATAGCCGGTGTCATTTATTATGATGCCGGCCATATATTTATCCGGCCGATAATATGATTTACCGTTCTGAAGCCATCCATCGGATCGTTTCGTGCTACGCGGTCTTTACTTCGCTGCGGCCGGCGCAAAAACGGACGTTAAGTTCGTTTCATAGACAATATAATGATGTAGGGGTCAAAAGGTGCGTTAGCACCTTTTGCGATACAAGATATAGCTATCAAGCTTGCTTGAAATAGCTATATCTTGTATCGCAAAATGGCACGGAGTGCTTTTGACCCCAACATCATATAATTGGGAGGTTATGGTATGAAGGTACTGAATTTCGGATCGTTGAATATCGATTATGTTTACAGGGTGGATCACATCCTTGTAAAGGGTGAAACGGAGAGCTCCTTTTCAAGAAACATATTTGCAGGCGGAAAGGGACTGAATCAATCGGTGGCTCTGGGAAGGGCCGGTGTCAATGTCTATCACGCGGGATGCATCG
>DNAD01000374.1:4187-6742 GCA_003484785.1 Lachnospiraceae bacterium | reverse complement strand
TCCAAAGGGCCGTGAATAGTAACAAGAAAACAATAACAACGTACCTCTTTGCTTGCGTTTAAATACTCAATGATAGTATAATACCTTATATTTATATGCTCAATAATCAAATATTTCGCTTTTTTCTTATCCCGGAGGTATATGCTCTTGAAATCTGCTGTTTTAACAAAGGAAGATTATCTGAAGGACTGGCCGCTGCATTATTTTGATATCAAGGATATCAATATGCGTCATGCCTGTCTGAAGAAATATGTTGAAGATCATCCTGAGGCAGAGGATGAGAAAAAGCGTCTTGAGATCTTTGAAAAACGCTTCGGAAAGCGTGAAAAGAAGGAGCGCGCGGATCAGTTCATCAAAAGCTTTATGATGATACTGATCTCCTTCAGGAATAATCTCAACGGCTTGAATATCAACAGACGCGAAAAGGATCTGAAAAACGAGCTGAAAAAGCTCTGCGTTCTTGACCGGGAATATGATGATATTCTGGGGAAGGAATGGGAAAACCTCGCAGAGGTATATCTCATGACCTGCTCCACCCACAGCTACCGATCCACCCTCTTCGGCTTCGTTACTCTTAAGGATGACGTTGTCGGCGACAGGATGGCTTCGGAGATAGATATCGTAACAAGGCTTGCTCCAAAGCAGATAGGGCTTGAGAAGGAATGTCTGAAGCTCAGGGAAGCTTTTGTGAATACCTTTATCTCACATATCGAAAACGGAGAGGAGTACTGGGAGAGCTATATGAGCAGGCATGGTGATGACTGACCTTCCTAATGGATCAAAGCATCTTCGGATATTTTGTAACAGAAATTTATCAACATGATCAACCTGAATAGCGAAGGGGATACTGACCCTTCTTAAAAAGGAGGTACTGAAATGAGAAAAAGACCTGAGTGGCTTGACAACGCAGTTTTCTATGAGATCTATCCCCAGTCCTTTAAGGATACGGACTCTGACGGCATCGGAAATATCAACGGGATAACACAAAAGCTTGATTACATCAAAGAGCTTGGCTGTACCGCCCTGTGGTTAAATCCCTGCTTTGCTTCCCCCTTCGGTGATGCCGGCTATGACGTTTCCGATTACTGCCTGGTGGCGCCCCGCTACGGGACCAACGAGGATCTCGTAAATCTCTTTGACGAGGTTCATAAGCGCGGGATGCATATCCTTCTCGATCTTGTTCCGGGACATACCTCCTGGGATCATCCCTGGTTTAAGGAGAGCATGAAGGGCGAAAAAAACGAATACACCGACCGTTATGTCTGGACCGACAGTATCTGGGAGGAGCCCGCGGGTTATCCGTCTCTGAGAGGGATCTCGGAGCGTGACGGAAGCTGTATCGTAAACTTTTTCACTCACCAGCCGGCCCTCAATTACGGTTTTTACAAACCGGAGAAGCCCTGGCAGCAGGCCATGGATGCGCCGGGTCCTTTGGCAACCAGAGAAGCTATGAAGGATGTTATGCGTTTCTGGCTTTCAAAGGGCTGTGACGGTTTCCGTGTTGACATGGCAGGTTCTCTGGTTAAAAACGATGAGGATCAGAAGGGTACCGTTGAATTATGGAAGGATATACGCGCCTTCCTTGATAAGGAATATCCCGATGCTGCCATGGTATCCGAATGGGGTGAGCCGATAAAGAGCCTCGAAGGCGGGTTCCACATGGATTTCCTGCTTCATTTCGGGCCCTCTCATTATAACGATCTTTTCAGATGTGAGCATCCCTTCTTTCAGGGAAACGGCGACGCCTCCGAGTTTGTTGCAACCTATATCGAAAGCTATGAGCGTTCCGACAGGGAGGGGCTGATATGCATACCATCCGGGAATCATGATATGGACAGGCTTGCAAGGCACATTAAGGAAGATAACAGAAAGCTTGTGTTTGCCTTCCTTCTCTCGATGCCCGGCGCCCCCTACATCTATTACGGCGATGAGATCGAAATGAATTACGTTGAGGGGCTTTACTCTGTAGAGGGAGGCTATAACAGAACGGGCTCGCGCTCCCCGATGCAGTGGGATGACAGCTTAAATGCCGGCTTCTCAGATGCTTCTTCGGATAAGCTTTATATCCCTCTGGATCCGGATCCGGAAAGGCCTACGGCTCAAAAGGCGATGGACGATCCTTCCTCCTTAAGACATGAGATCAAAAAGCTTATAGCGATAAGGCAGGCTCATAAGGCTCTTCAGAGTACCGGTAAGATCTCCTTTGTAAGCGACGGGGCAAAGGGCAGGCCTCTTGCTTATATCAGAAGCCTTGAAGGGGAGAGGATCTTTGTTGTGATCAATCCCTGTGATAAGGAGGCTGTGCTTACGGCAGACTCGGATTTCGGCGAGATCATTTACAGCTTCGGAAAGGGCGCCGTGACCGACGGAACAAGCATCAGGACAGGAGCAGGCTCTGCCGCGTTTGTAAGGATTTGAACCTGCGTTCTCGCTTCGCTCGGTCGGTGCCAAGCAGGCGCCACCGGCGCCTGGCACCCTCAGCGCCCGAACGGGCGTTCGGGACGCTTTAAGGCCGCAGGTTTAATACGTTACGAGGATTAATAAAAGAAGTCACC
>DNAD01000374.1:974-4109 GCA_003484785.1 Lachnospiraceae bacterium | reverse complement strand
CAAGGGTGACTTCTTTTATTAATCGGCGTGACAGGATTTGAACCTGCGGCCTCAGCGTCCCGAACGCTGCGCTCTACCAAACTGAGCCACACGCCGTGCGCCCGGTTTTTTTACCGGGCAGATATCATTATAGATTATTATTACTTGGATGTCCAGTACAAATCTGTTCCGGGGGTGTAGTAATATCTGTTATCCGGATATACTACCCCGTCCCTTATGGTAAGAGCGTCCCAGATTACCCCTGCGTGGGCAGCGGGCACCGAAAGGGATGCTATCAGTCCTTCGGAGGAATATACCTTAACGTAAGCTCCTGAAACAGACATATTATAGGACATATAGTTTCCGGCCGTACAGCTTATATAATCCGATACATAAAGCTTATAGGGTTCATTTCCGGGCTTTTCCATGGCAAAGCATTCCGTCATCACGGAACCTATGCTGTCTACCGGAGATCTTAAAATAGTCGCTCCGTATTCACCGAACATCCTGCAGTCCAGATCGAAGGGAGTCGTCTCCCAGTATACATAGGCAAGATAGGAGCCTTCTTCTATTTCCGGCACGGCATAGCCTATCACGGACTGATGGTCCTGTCTGACCGTAACGTTGAAATAACTGGTCTCATAACCCTCCTTATCCACCTGGGCGGTATACATCCCTGAAGACAGGGGGATATTCATGGTACCGGCACTGTCAAGAGTACCGGAAGCAAAGACGGTCCCATCGGTATTATTGACCCCGGTCCTCAGCTTCAGCTCTGCGTTGTCTATAACCTTACTGTTGCTTATGGCATCCCTTACTATCAGATGAACATCATAAGTATCAGTACGGTTTTCATAATAACACATATAGATGGTATCCACAAAATAGTGGCCGGAGCCCTTAATGACTCTGAGGTTATATACCTGCTGAGCGGTCATATCATCCTTTTCCGCGGATATCGTATATGCTTCATCCGATGCATCCACCGAAAAGCTATAATAACCGTCTCCGTTAGTCTTTATCTTCTTCAGATTTTGCCCGTCTTCTGAGGAGATCCTCATCACAGCCCTTGAAACCGGCTGGTTGAACTCGTCCATCACATATCCGCTGACCTTAACGATCTCATCGGTATTCAGGAAGGAATAATATGAGATATATGCCTTATTTATCGTTTCATTTTCGATATAATCATATTGCTCCCTGGTACCTGAGCTGTATTTGCTCATATCGGAGGATCTGTACGACTTTGCCTCCTGTCCGTCCGAGTATATAAACCGGACCATCACATCATTACTGAAATAATACCGTGAAGTTATCTCCGAGGAGTTAAGGGCGATCGGCATAATCACCGTCTGCCTGCAGCTGGATGCATAATTAAGCATCTCATCCTCATCAAAATAATAGTTGGTTATCTCATAGTAGTCCCCACAGTTTTCTATGGCGGAAAGCCTGGCAGGCTTTCCGGTTTCGGGATAGCAGTATACCTCAAATTCAAGATTCTTATCATCGGAAGTCTTAAGCGCTCTCCTGAAAAACGGGAAGGTATTTATAAGAGCTTCTTTGGGATTCCCGGGGTTCTCAATTTTTGAAAAAACCTTATCCTCCCATTTAAGTGAAGAGGTTCTCTTTCCGGGCTTAAAATATTGTACGGAATAATCGATCCTTTTACCGTTTTTACTGAGAAATGAAGAGGTATCTACAGTTTTCTTACCGGTATTCCGATCAGCTTCTTTCTTTTCCTCTTCTTTTTCCGGCTCGTCTTTTTCTTCCTTTGAAGAAGTCTCTGCCTTTTTCTTATCCTCTTCTTCGGCAGTCCGGTTTGTCCCGGCCTCCTTCATTTCATTTTTTTCCAGCTCATAGTCGCTCTCGGCAAGCTTAAGAGCTGCGGAGGTCTGGGCCTTGAAGGCTGCCTTTACGGAAGAATAGGAAAGAAACGCCACTCCTATGAAAACTATTATGCCTGCTATAACCAACAGAACAGGCAGATTTTTTTTATTTTTCATACCTGATCACCGAATATTGACAGCCGTTACCATCACGCCTGTAAAGAACGTGAATAATAACAGTAAAGTAAATCTCAGCTGAATTTATAGATCGTTGTAGTCTTATAAGGCTTGTCTGCCTCGATCACGGGGCTTAAAAAGCCTTCTTCATTGATGCTGTTGGGATAGAACTGGGTCTCGAGACAGAATGCGGTTCTCTTTGCGTACTTAACCCCGCCCTTTCCTGTAAGAGGGCTTATCATATTTCCGGCATAGAACTGGATCCCGGGAAGATCGGTAAGAACAGTCATTGTTCTTCCGTCACAGCTTGCGCAGGCAGCCTCTCTCATGGTCTTATCATAACCGTCTATACAGAAATTATGATCATAGCCGCCTACAAGCTTAAGCTGCTCGATATCGGCATCGATCTCGTCGCCTATCTTCTTTCCCTTTGTAAAATCAAACACTGTGTTCGCTACAGGAGCGATCTCACCGGTGGGAATAGCCCCGGCAACAACAGGAGTATAATTGGATGCATTCAGCTTAAGCACTGTCTCATAAACCTTATCGGAGGAAGCGTCATGTCCGGCGAGATTGAAGTAGGAATGGTTGGTGGGATTGAACAGAGTCTTTTTATCACTAAGAGCCTCATATTCGATCTTAAATCCACAGTCATCGGAAAGACTGTAGCTTACCTTAACGTCCATATTTCCGGGAAAACCGTTTTCCATATCGGGCGAATGATAGCTGAAGACCACCTTATTCTCAGCGTCAACGATCTCGGCCTTCCAGAGCTTCTTATGAAATCCGTTGTCGGCGTCGGAATGAAGATTATTCTCGTTATCGTTTACTTTAAGGGCATACTCGGTACCGTCTATGGAAAACTTCGCATTTGCTATCCTGTTTGCGCTTCTTCCGATACAGGCGCCGAAAAAGCAGGGATTTTCAAAATAATCCTCAACCTTATCAAAGCCATGAACGATATCCTTTACCTCTCCCTTGTCATTGGGAACAAAAAGGTTTACGACATTAGCGCCGAAATCCGTAACAGAGGCTTTCATCTTACCGTTATCGATGGTATACAGGCTGATTGCCTCCCCACTCTTTGTTTTTCCGAAATCACTTTTAACTACTGACATTTTCCTTCTCCTTTCCGTAATAAGGAGCTGTAAAC
>DNAD01000374.1:0-868 GCA_003484785.1 Lachnospiraceae bacterium | reverse complement strand
TCCACTCTGGCATCCAGTGCTCTCGCAAGAGTGACCTCATCAATATATTCGAGCTCTCCTCCCACCGGAACACCGCTGGCTATCCTGGTCACCTTTATACCCGTAGGTTTTATAAGCTTGCTTATGTACATTGCGGTGGTCTCGCCTTCGATACTGGAATTGGTGGCGATGATCACCTCATCCACATCATGCTGCAGTCTCTTTAAAAGCTCCGACAGCCTTATATCATTCGGCCCTATCCCGAGACTGGGATTAATGGCACCGTGCAGTACATGATAAACTCCTTCATACTTTCCGGTCTTCTCATAAGCCGTCATATCCCTGGTATTTTCAACCACCATGATAAGCTTATGGTTTCTGGCCGGGTTCTCACAGATCGGGCAGATCTCCTTATCCGTTAGGGTAAAGCATTCACTGCAGTATCTTACATTAGTCCTTGCCTCTAAAATAGCTTCGGACAGCTTCTTTACATTTTCAACCGGCATGTTGATGATGTGAAAAGCAAGCCTCTGGGCCGTTTTGTAACCGATACCGGGAAGCACGGAAAGCTCGGAGATCAGGCGGTTTATATAGCCGCTGTAAAGATCCATCTCTAAAAGCCTCCCAGACCGATCCCGCCGGCAAGCTTACCCATAACCGAGGAAGAAGCCTCCTCGACCTTGCCTATAGCTTCGTTACAGGCTGCCATTATAAGATCCTCAAGCATCTCGACATCGTCGGGATCCACGGCATCCTTGCTGAGCTTAACTTTTGTTATCTCCTTTTTGCCGTTTATGGTTATCTCAACGGCTCCGCCTCCGGAGGAAGCAGTAAACTCCTTCTCCTCCAGCTCCTTCTGGCTTTCCTCCATCTGACGCTGCATCTTCTG
>DNAD01000151.1:6764-9853 GCA_003484785.1 Lachnospiraceae bacterium | reverse complement strand
CGTGACGAGGTGATAAGGGAGCTTATCGGGATCAATTACGAGCGCAACCAGATGGACTTTTCACGGGGAAAGTTTCGTGTAAGAGGCGATATCCTTGACGTATTTCCCGCCTGGGACGCGGAAACGGCGGTCAGGATCGAGTTCTTCGGCGACGAGATAGAAAAGATCGTCCAGATAGATCCCCTTACCGGGACGGCAAAGGCTCAGATGACCCATTTTGCGGTCTTTCCGGCCTCCCATTATGTGGTGCCCCCCGAGAGGCTGGAAGCGGCCATCTCCACCATAGAGGCCGAGCTTAAGGAGAGGGTCAGGTATTTTGAGGAGGAGGGAAGGCTGCTTGAGGCCCAGAGGATAGCGGAGCGTACCAGATACGATATCGAGATGCTAAGGGAGACCGGTTTCTGCTCGGGGATAGAGAACTATTCCAGGCATATGTACGGCAATCCCCCGGGAGCGCCGCCCTATACCCTTATGAACTATTTTCCGGAGGAATACCTGATCATAGTGGACGAGTCGCACATGACCATTCCCCAGATAGGAGGGATGTATGCCGGGGACCGCTCAAGAAAGACGACGCTTGTGGATTTCGGCTTCAGGCTCCCCTCGGCCCTTGATAACAGACCCTTGAATTTTGGCGAGTTTGAGAGTAGAATAGACCAGATGATGTTTGTTTCGGCGACTCCCGCAAAATACGAGGAGGAGCATGAGCTTTTGAGGGCCGAGCAGATCATCAGGCCCACCGGACTGCTGGATCCCGAGGTTTTCGTCCGTCCCACCGAGGGACAGATAGATGACCTTATCTCCGAGATCAGAAAAACGGTCAAGGGCGGAAATAAGGTGCTGGTCACCACTCTTACCAAGCGCATGGCGGAGGATCTTACCGATTATCTGAAGGAAGCGGGGATAAGGGTGAGGTATCTGCATTCGGACATCGATACCCTGGAAAGGGCAGAGATAATCAGGGATATGCGCCTTGATGTTTTCGACGTCCTGGTGGGGATAAACCTCTTAAGAGAGGGTCTCGACATTCCCGAGATAGCCCTTGTGGCCATTCTCGACGCGGACAAGGAAGGGTTTTTGCGTTCCGAGACTTCCCTGATCCAGACCATAGGAAGGGCCGCGAGAAACTCCGAGGGTCATGTCGTCATGTATGCCGATATGATGACCGACTCCATGCAGAGGGCCATTGACGAGACCAACAGAAGGCGTAAGCTCCAGGAGGCTTACAACAAAGAGCACGGTATAACTCCCGCCACGATAAAGAAGGCGGTGAGGGATCTGATCAGTATTACAAAGGAGATCGCAAAAGAGGACGCAAAGCTTAAGAAGGATCCCGAATCCATGGATCCGAAGGAGCTTGCGGAGCTTATTAAGAAGATCGAGACAAGGATGAGAAAGGCTGCCGCGGAGCTTGATTTTGAAACGGCGGCAATGTTAAGGGATGAGATGCTCAGTCTGAAGGAAGAGCTGCATAAATGAGAACTGTATCCATTGTGATTCCGACCTTTAATGAGGCGGATAACGTAAAAAACCTGGTAAATCAGATAGAATACGCATTAAAGGGGATCCCCTGGGAGGTGGTCTTTGTTGACGATTCCACCGATGATACTCCTGACAGGATCGAAGATATAATAGATATGTATGCCTGCCGCAACGAGAACGGGGAGTTTGAGGGAACGTGGATCCCAAGGGTAAGACTGGAGCACAGGACGGGAGAAACGGGGCTTGCCACCGCCGTATTAAGAGGCTTTGACCTTGCCGACGGTGATTATATCGCGGTGATGGATGCCGATCTGCAGCACCCTCCCACGATACTGAGATATATGTATGCCGCCCTTGAGAGCGGAGCCCAGATCTGTATACCCAGCCGCTTCATACCGGGCGGCTCGGACGGAGGGCTCGGCCCCTACAGGAAGCTTGTTTCGGGGGTTGCCCGTTATATAGGAAAGATCTATCTGCCCTGCCTTAAGAACATTACGGATCCTACCAGCGGTCTTTTCATGTTCAGAAGGGAGGTTATCGAAAATGCCGACCTTCAGCCCATTGGATGGAAGATAATGGTAGAAGTGCTTGCAATGGGCAATTATACCAGGGTCATCGAGATCCCCTATAAGTTCCAGGCTCGTCCCGCGGGAGAGTCAAAGCTCAGCTCTAAAGTTACGTTTCAGTATCTTGAGCAGCTAAGGGGTCTGAGGAAAAGAGCGCCAAAGCACAGGGGCACAAAGGTGGTAAGGTGGAGCCCCGAGAAAATGAAGGCGCTGTCAGCGGATTATGGTCTTTAGTTCTGTTATATTCTTGTGTTTTTTCCTGCCTGTTATGATAACAGGCTGCTATATCCTTCCCGGAAAGCTTTCAAACCTGTTCCTTGTGCTTGGAAGCTTGTTTTTCTATGCCTGGGGAGGCCCGGATTATATCTTCATCATGCTTGCCTCAATTACCGGAAACTACATTTTCGGGATCCTTCTGGGGCATTTCGGAGAGAAAGCTTCCGGGTCATTTGGGGGCGCAGGGATGCCCTTATCGGGCAGGTACCTTACCGGCGCGAGGATAGTGCTTACGGTTTCCGTTCTCTATAATCTCGGCATCCTCTTTTATTTCAAATATTATACCTTTGTGCTGACCACCATCAGGGATATCACAAAGAAGGATTTTTATATTCCCGAGATAGTGCTGCCGATAGGCATTTCCTTTTATACCTTCCAGGGCATGTCCTATGTCATAGATGTGTACAGAAGCTATAAGGAAGGATCACGGAGCGATCCTTTTATACAGGATCCGCAGGCAGATCCTGCTCGGCCCGAAAGAGGCGCAAACCGCAGGGAGCCTGAGGCGGTGAAATGCCCGGTTCAGAAAAATCCCTTAAACCTCGCCCTCTACATTTCAATGTTTCCCCAGCTCATCGCGGGCCCCATCGTGAGATATACCGATATCATGGACAGGCTTGACGCCTCAAAGCGGAAGGTGGATTCCGAAAACTTTGCAAAGGGCCTTGAGAGGTTCATCATCGGGCTTTCGAAGAAGGCGATCCTTGCCAATTCCATAGGCGAGGTTGCGGATAAGATCTTCGAAGCGGATGTTTCGTATCTGGG
>DNAD01000151.1:2591-6651 GCA_003484785.1 Lachnospiraceae bacterium | reverse complement strand
ATGGCCATAGGTCTTGGGCGGATCTTCGGCTTTAAGTTCATGGAAAACTTTAATTACCCCTATATTTCAAGGTCTGTCAGGGAATTCTGGAGACGCTGGCATATCTCGCTTTCCACCTGGTTTCGGGACTATCTGTATATCCCTCTCGGGGGCAGCAGGAGCGGGAACGTCTATGTAAACCTCCTTATCGTATTCATAGCCACAGGGATCTGGCACGGAGCCGCCTGGGGCTTTGTGATCTGGGGGCTGTGGCACGGGCTGTTTATGATAGTCGAAAGGGTGATCAAAAAAAGAAGGCCTGAATTCAAGCTTCCCGGGGCAGTGGGGTGGCTGTATACAATGCTTGTGGTGGTCCTGGGCTGGGTGCTCTTTAAGCTTGAGGAGCTTCCCCTTGCCCTTTCCTATATCGGGGCCATGTTCGGAATGGACGGCGAGAGCTTTGTGGGCTTTTCTCCCAGGTTCTATCTTGACAACAGGATGATATTCATCCTCACCGTGGCGATCCTTGCTGCCATTCCCTGGGCACAGATCCTTCCGGGACGGGCGGGAAGCTTCATAGCTTCGCTTTCCGTGCTTCCCGACAGAGAAGGAACCTGCGTGGAAGGGGAAAGAAAAGCGGTTATCATAAAGAGAGCTCTCCTTATCTGCCTTTTGATGATATCCTTTATGTTTGTGGTAAACAGCACCTATAATCCGTTCATATACTTCAGATTTTAGAATAAACACAATGAAGAACAAGCTTTCGAACTGTATTTTCATAGCCCTTTTCCTTGCTGTCCTCGTGATACCGGGCATCCTTATGAACCGTAAGCCCCTTCAGATATCGGAGATCGACAATGAGCTTCTGACGGAGTGGCCGGGATTCGACCCTGCCCTGGGAAACGTGGAGGAGCTGGAGAACTACGTGGATGACCGAATAGGCTTTCGCGAACAGATAGTCACGGCCTATATATGGCTTAATGACAAGCTTTTTCATGTCATGACCCACCCTCTTTTCATGTACGGACAGGAAGGCCATATCTACTACAAGGATCCTTCGTATATTACAGCCTACCAGCGGATGAACACGGACGAGAAGTGGATAGACGGCTTCGTTTCCTTCCTTGACCAGACCAACGATTATCTTAAGAGCAAGGACATAGAGTTTCTGTATTACCTCTGTCCCGATAAGAAGACCATCTATCCCGAGTACTTTCCGAAGAGCGTAAACGTCAATACCGCAAATAAGACGATCCCGGGCTATATTGAGGAAAAGCTTAAACAGACCGATATCGACTATATCATTCCCATTAAGGAGCTTACCCGGGCTAAGGAAGAGGGGCCGGTCTATAATAAGCTGTATGATGCCACCCACTGGAACGAGGACGGAGCGTTTCTGGGGCATAAGCTTATCGATGAGCGGGTACAGTCGGAATATGAGGGCGTGCCTCCCCTTTCAAAGGAGGATTTCGACCGAAGCCTTAAGCTGGAGGAGACCCTTGATATCGCAAGATTTCCTATTCATGAGGAGGTTCCTCTCTATACCCTTAAGAACGATACGGCCAATAATATGACCACCTACCTCCTCAACGACTTTGAAAATTATACGCCTACCTTCTATGCCCACTTTACGAACGCGGAGTGCGGCAACGACAAAAAGCTGCTGATCTTTACGGACAGCTACTTCGGCACCTATTTCAAGTTCTATCAGAACAGGTTTTCGGAGGTATATTTCGTCCACAGGCAGAACTTTGAGTATCTTCAGTACTACGTCAACCTGATGTTTCCGGACATGGTGGTCTTTGAGACCGCGGAGCGCAGCATCAGCGGGGAAATGATGAAGCAGGCCGTTTTCGGAAACGAATATACCGGAAACCTGATCCTTCAGACCCCGGACGATATTGAGTGGGAGCCTCTTTCGGACAGGAAGCTCTATGAGGAGCCCTTTGACGCTGATAAATATACCGGGTATTCCGACCCGGAGGAGGCGCCGGAGTATTTCATCAATACGGTGAAGGGAGTTACGCTCGAAGATAAGGGGGATGAAAAATTCCTTCTGCTCAACGTAAACGAAGGCGCGAGCGTGGTCTCCTTAAGCGGGACGGTGAGAAAGAACGGGAATCGCTACAGCATCTATGCACGCCTGGGGGACGAGGTGGTTGTGGAGACCGATTATCTCGCCCTTGAAAACAGGAACGAGGATCCCGGGATGCAGCCGTTTTCGGTGAATGTCCAGAGAAGATATCTGAGCGAGATGGACATTGAGCTGATCGCGGTTGAGACAGATAGTAACAAGTGTTATTTATTAGATACATTTAAAGTGAGATACAGTCAGTAAACGGGGCAGTCTTTATTGATAAAAGCGTTGCCGTCACGGCCTGAGGGCTGAAGCGGAAGCGGCAGAGGAAGCTTTCATGAACAATACCGCAGAAAAGGATTACAGGAAATACATAAAGATAAGGGGCGCAAACGTCAATAACCTAAAGCACGTTTCCCTTGACATACCCCGAAATGAGATGGTGGTGGTAACGGGGCTGAGCGGCTCGGGAAAATCCTCCCTTGCCTTCGATACGATCTATGCCGAGGGGCAGAGGCGGTATATGGAATCCCTCTCCTCCTACGCAAGGCAGTTTCTGGGACAGATGGACAAGCCCGAGGTGGACAGCATAGAGGGACTTCCTCCCGCCATCTCCATCGACCAGAAATCCACCAACAGAAACCCCCGCTCCACCGTGGGCACGGTCACCGAGATCTATGATTATATGAGGCTTCTGTACGCCAGGATAGGGATACCTCACTGTCCGAAATGCGGCAAGGAGATAAGGAAGCAGACCGTAGATCAGATGGTTGACCAGATCATGGAGCTTGAGGCGGGAACGAAGCTTTCGGTCCTGGCTCCAATAGTAAGGGGCAGGAAGGGACGCCATGAAAAGGTTCTGGAAAGCGCCTTAAAGAGCGGTTATCTGAGGGTCAGGATAGACGGGGAGATGTACGAGCTCTCGGATGAGATCTCTCTTGAGAAGAATAACAAGCATAATATCGAGATAGTCATAGACAGGCTGGTGGTAAAGGAGGGGCTTGAAAAGAGGCTTTCGGATTCGCTGGAGCAGGCCTTAGGCCTTGCGGACGGTCTGGCATACGTGGATGTGATGGGAGGAAAGCTGCTTACCTTTTCCGAGCATTTTGCCTGCCCCGACTGCAACGAAAGCATCGATGAGATCGAGCCCAGAAGCTTTTCCTTCAACAATCCCTTCGGAGCCTGCCCGGTCTGCGCGGGCCTTGGCTACAAGATGAAGTTTGATATCGAACTGATGATACCGGACATGAGCCTGAGCATTTCGCAGGGGGCCATAAAGGTAACGGGCTGGCAGAGCTGCACCGACAAAAACAGCTTTACCTATGCCACCCTGAAGGCGTTGACGGACGAATATCACTTTGACCTGGATACGCCCTTTGAGGACTATCCCGAAGAAATAAAGAAGGTTCTGGTAAACGGAACGGACGGAAGAGAGGTAAAGGTCCACTACAAAGGACAGAGAGGCGTCGGAGTCTACGATGTGGCCTTTGAGGGCATAGTAAGGAACGTGGAGAGGCGGTACAGGGAAACCGCCTCCGATATGATGAAGGCCGAGTATGAGTCCTTCATGCGCATAACTCCCTGCAGCGAATGCGGGGGGATGAGGCTTAAAAAGGGCGCGCTTTCGGTGACCGTAGGCGAAAAGAACATCTATGAGCTTACCACCATGCCGGTCAATGCCCTTAAGGAATTTATGGACGGGCTTAAGCTTACGGATCAGGAGATGCTGATAGGCAGACAGATCTTTAAAGAGATAAGCGCAAGGCTTGGCTTTTTGGTGGAGGTGGGGCTTGATTACCTTACCCTTTCCAGGGCTGCGGCCTCGCTGTCGGGAGGAGAGGCCCAGAGGATAAGACTGGCAACCCAGATAGGCTCGGGGCTGGTGGGAGTTGCCTATATCCTTGATGAGCCCAGCATAGGCCTGCATCAGAGGGACAATGACAAGCTGCTGGGAGCGCTTAAGAACCTGAGAGATATGGGAAATTCGCTGATCGTTGTGGAGCA
>DNAD01000151.1:1356-2448 GCA_003484785.1 Lachnospiraceae bacterium | reverse complement strand
GATAATCCCGAATCCATCACCGGAAAATACCTGTCAGGAGAGCTTTCGATCCCTGTTCCCAAAGAGAGAAGAAAGCCCAGGGGATTTCTTAAGGTAAGGGGCGCGGCCCAGAATAACTTAAAGAATCTGGACGTTGATATCCCGCTTGGAGTATTTACCTGCGTAACCGGGGTTTCCGGCTCGGGAAAGAGCTCGCTGATAAACGAGATAGTATATAAGTTTCTTGCCAAAAAGCTCAACCGCGCGGGCACCATCCCGGGAAGGTTTAAATCCATCACCGGCTACGAGAGCCTGGATAAGATAATCGATATAGACCAGTCACCCATAGGAAGGACGCCCCGCTCCAATCCCGCCACCTACACGGGGATCTTCGACGAGATCAGGGATCTGTTTGCAACGACGACCGAGGCAAGGGCCAGAGGCTACAGCAAGGGCCGGTTTTCCTTTAACGTAAAGGGAGGAAGGTGCGAAGCCTGTTCCGGAGACGGGATCATAAAGATCGAAATGCATTTCCTGCCGGACGTATATGTGCCCTGTGAGGTGTGCCACGGAAAAAGATATAACCGGGAGACCCTGGAGATCAGGTATAAGGACAAGAACATTGCGGACGTGCTGAACATGACCGTGGAAGAGGCTCTTACCTACTTTGAGAATATACCCAGGATAAGGGATAAGATAAAGACACTGAATGACGTGGGCCTTTCCTATATAAGGCTAGGCCAGCCCTCCACGACCCTTTCGGGAGGGGAGGCACAGAGGATAAAGCTTGCCACCGAGCTGTGCAAACGAAGCACCGGAAAGACTATCTATATCCTGGACGAGCCTACGACGGGGCTTCATTTCGCGGATATCCACAAGCTCATCGAGATCCTCCAGAGGCTTACGGAGGGCGGAAATACCGTGGTGGTCATAGAGCATAACCTGGACGTTATAAAGACCGCGGATCATATCATAGACCTCGGCCCCGAGGGAGGCGGAGGCGGCGGAACGCTGGTAGCCGAAGGGACCCCCGAGGAGGTGGCGAAGGACAAAAGATCCTATACGGGGCATTATATAGACCTTATGCTAAGGAAACACTGATTGTGTCAGTGT
>DNAD01000151.1:0-1300 GCA_003484785.1 Lachnospiraceae bacterium | reverse complement strand
TGGCACTTCGTGCCGAAAATCCGGCGCGGGAATTGCTTAATCAGCGTTTCCCATAAAAAAGCAGGGTTAATTTTTTTGCGATGATGTCGATATCATTTACAGAAAGCATTGGAAAGCTTTAAAAAACAATGATATTTTAAATATCCCTCTTTGCAAAGATTACCACTTGCATTATAATGATTTTTGGAATGTTATGTAAATCAAACAAGCTGTCGGAGGACAGTGTTTTGGTTGTGAGGATACAGGGAACAAAGGGGGAAGTTTCAGATGCTTTATACTGATATAGGGATAGATCTCGGAACGGCGAGCATTCTTGTCTATATAAGGGGCAAGGGAGTAGTATTGAAGGAGCCCAGCGTAGTCGCTTTTGACAGGGATACTAACAAGATCAAGGCGATAGGAGAGGAAGCAAGGCTCATGCTCGGAAGAACACCGGGCAATATAGTGGCGGTAAGGCCCTTAAGGCAGGGGGTCATTTCGGATTATACCGTTACCGAGAAGATGCTTAAGTACTTTATGCAGAAGGCCATGGGTAAAAAGACCTTCCGAAAGCCCAGGATCAGTGTCTGCGTTCCCAGCGGCGTTACCGAAGTGGAGAAAAAGGCGGTTGAGGATGCTACCTATCAGGCGGGGGCCAGAGAGGTGGCCATCATAGAGGAGCCTATCGCGGCTGCCATCGGAGCGGGGATAGATATAGGAAAGCCCTGCGGCAACATGATAGTGGATATAGGCGGAGGAACATCGGATATCGCGGTCATCTCCCTTGGGGGAACCGTTGTGAGCACCTCCATAAAGGTGGCAGGGGACGATTTTGACGAAGCCATCGTCCGCTATATGAGAAAGAAGCATAATCTTCTTATCGGCGAGAGGACAGCCGAGGAGATAAAGATGAAGATAGGCACTGCCTATAAGCTTCCGGAGGTGGATTATCTGGAGGTTAAGGGCAGGAACCTGGTGACCGGTCTTCCGAGGACGGTGAAGGTTTCTTCGGAGGACACGGAGGAGGCGCTTAAGGAGACCGCCTCACAGATAGTGGAGGCTATCCACAGTGTTCTGGAGAGGACTCCGCCGGAGCTTGCGGCCGATATCGCCGACAGGGGCATAGTCCTTACCGGAGGCGGGGCGCTGCTTAGGGGGCTTGAGGATCTGATAGCCTACAAGACGGGTATAAACACGGTGACCGCGGAGGATCCCATGACAGCGGTTGCCATAGGAACGGGAAAGTTTGTGGAGTTCCTCGCGGAATACAACGGCGAGATCGAATGACGGATTTTTGTTACTATTCACGGCCGAATCGCGC
>DNAD01000137.1 GCA_003484785.1 Lachnospiraceae bacterium | reverse complement strand
CGATTCCTTTGGAATCGGCGCAGTGAAGCTGAACGTATTGATTTATATAGTATGGAATAAAGTGAAAAATATACAGATCATCGTTAATGAAGAAAAGGACAGAGGACTTATCCTCACCGGGTCCATAACGGCATACCTGAGAGAAAGAGGGGTCGAGGCACAAAGCTGTGTTGTGAGGCGCAACGACGTGCTCTGCTTTGATACGGACAGACTTCCCGAATGCCTGATAACCCTGGGCGGAGACGGAACCTTTATCCAGGCCGCCTGCAAGGCCGCCGAGTCCGGGATCCCCATTTTCGGGATCAACCTCGGAAACGTCGGATATCTTACGGAGGTTGAAAAGGATAATATCTTCCCCGCTCTGGACAGGCTCCTTTCGGGAAGGTATGTTACGGAAAACAGGATGATGTTAAGAGGCAGGTGCGTTTCGCAGGAGAGTGCGGAAGAAGGGCTTGCGCTTAATGATATAGTCATTTCAAGGCACGGGAGCTTAAGGGCGGTAAGATATGAGCTCTTTGTAAACAACCGGCTTTTAAACACCTATGATGCGGACGGGCTTATCGTTTCAACCCCCACCGGGTCAACGGGTTATAATCTTTCGGCGGGAGGCCCCATAGTTGAGCCAACGGCAAGGCTCATACTCGTCAATCCGATCTGTCCCCACACCCTTAATACCAGAGCGATAGTGCTTTCTGCCGATGATACGGTAAGGGTAAGGGTAGTCGGAGGGAGATTCCCCCAGGAATATGAGGCGGAGGTGTCCTATGACGGAGGGAGAAATGCAATGCTCAGCCCCCGCCAGGAGGTGACCATAAGCTGCGCTATGGTGGAGGCAAGGCTCATAAGGCTGGGGGAGGAGAGCTTTCTCGATATATTATCCAGAAAAATGAGAGACAGGTAGAAGGACGGTGAAATGAAGAATACCAGACACTCAAAGCTTGTTGAGATCATACTTGAAAACGAGATACAGACACAGGAGGAGTTGGTCAGCAAGCTGAACGAAGCAGGATATCCGGTGACCCAGGCTACCGTATCGCGGGACATAAAGCAGCTTCATGTCATAAAGGTACCCATGAAGAACGGGGGACAGAAGTATGCGCTTCACGAGGGCGGTCTGAGGGATGAAGACAGATATTCGGAGGTCCTCAGGGCAGGCTTTGTATCCATGGCCGATTCACAGCATATTCTGGTGATCAGGACGGGTGCGGGGATGGCCATGGCAGTGGCGGCGGCAGTGGATGCACTTAAACTTCCTCAGATCACAGGCTCCATAGCCGGAGACGATACCGTGATGTGCGCCATGAGGAGCAAGGAGGACTGTGAGGAAGTAATGAATCAGATCAGAATGATAACAGGAGTTATGTAATATATGTTATTAAACTTACACGTTAAGAATATTGCGCTCATAACGGATGTTGACATGAACTTTGAGAAGGGGTTCAACGTTTTGAGCGGAGAGACGGGGGCGGGAAAGTCCCTGATCATAGATTCGGTTAATTTTGCCCTGGGCAACAGGGTACCTAAGGACATAATAAGAGAGAACGAGGAGTACGCTCTCTGTGAGCTCACCTTTCTGGTGGAGGATGAGGAGCTTAAGGAAAGGATCGAAGAGCTGGGCGTATCCCCGGAGGACGACCTTGTGATCCTTTCAAGAAAGATCATGAATAAGAGGGGAATAGCAAGGATCAACGGGGAAACGGTAAGTGCGGGAACCTTAAAGGAGATTTCCTCCCTGCTCATCGACATACACGGGCAGCATGAACACCAGTCACTTCTATATAAAAGCAAGCATCTTGAGATACTCGATGAATTTCTAAAGGCAGAGCTGGGGGCTTATCCGAAAGAGCTTAATGAGGCATTTGCTTCCTATACCGCTGTCTGCGCAGAGCTTGAGGAGGCGCTTAAGAAGGAAAAGGAGAGCGGACGCGAGAAGGAACTGCTTGCCTATGAGATAAAGGAGATCGAGGAAGCAGGGCTTAAGGAAGGTGAGGACGAGGAGCTTGAGAAGCTGTACAGGAGGATGCAGAATTCAAAGAGGATCCTGGAGGCTGTGGCCTATGCCCATTCGGAATGCGGTTACGATGCAGAGGCATCTGCCGGCAGTGCCGTGGGAAGAGCTCTGTACAGGCTGAGACAGGCCGAGGGACTGGATGAGGCGGTAAGCTCTCTCTGCTCCCAGCTTGGGGATATCGACAGCATACTGAATGATTTTAACAGGGCTGCGGCAGATTATGAACAGAGCCTTGAATTCTCTGCAGAGGAGTTTGCGGATACGGAACAGAGGCTTGATTTGATCAATCATATCAAAAGCAGATACGGAGATACAATAACAGAGGTTATCGAAAATCTTGAAAAGAAACGAGAGTTATTATTAAAATATGATAACTATGAGGAGTATCTGGACGGTCTGAAAAAGTCCGCTGAGGCTATGAAGGAGAAGGTCATCTCTCTTTCCGAACGGATATCCGGGATCAGAAAGAAGGGAGCCGGGGAGCTTTCGGAAAAGATCAGGGATGCTCTGGCGGATCTGAATTTTCTGGATGCCCGGTTTGAGATCGAGGTCACCTCAGACAATGATCATCTTACCCGTAAGGGCTTTGACGAAGTGGAGTTTCTCATATCCACAAATCCCGGTGAAAAGATAAGACCTCTTACAGAGGTGGCTTCGGGAGGCGAGCTGTCGAGGATAATGCTGGCGCTTAAGACGGTGCTTGCGGGAAGGGACAGGGTGGATACCCTGATCTTTGACGAGATCGATACGGGAATAAGCGGAAGGACTGCCCAGAAGGTATCGGAGAAGCTGGCCCTTCTTTCACGGACCAATCAGGTCATATGCATCACGCACCTTCCGCAGATAGCCGCCATGGCTGATGCGCATTACGAGATCGCAAAGAGGGTAAGCAATAACAGAACGGAGACTGTTGTAAACAGGCTTACGGGGGAAAATATCACAGGGGAGCTGGCAAGGATGATCTCCGGGGCGGAGATAACCGAGAGTGTACTGGAATCCGCGAGAGAGATGAAGAAGCTTGCCGGGAGAATCAAACAGGATGGGCAGGAGCCGGAAAAACAATAAACGCAAACGAAGGACGGCAGTATGGATAGTTGCCGTCCTGATCCTTATATTTCTGGGCGCCGGGATCGCAGCGGTATTTATCATGTCGGGCAGGGAATATGCGACGATCCGCCTGAAGGATTATTACTTTAAGACCTACAGCGGCTATAACGGCAGGGGATCCATAGAGTTTCGGTTTGATGAGGGCCGTTTTAACGAAAAGATACAGGAGGCTCTCGAGAACTATGAAAAAAGCCTGATAAAGGACAAGGATATCGGTGAGGAGGATTACAGAAGGCTGGTTACTACCCTCGCGGTAAAGGCCCCGCCTGAGCGCTCTCTTTCAAACGGCGATACCGCGATGATACGCTATGCCTGTGATTTTGATCTGGCCTCGCGTCTGAACATACGCATTGAGGGCAGAGAAGAGGAGATAAAGGTATCCGGGCTTAAGGAGGCCAGAAAGGTTACCGTTTCCGAGCTGTTTCAGGATGTGGAGCTTGTCCTTGAAGGCGATTCGCCGAAGATAAGCGTCAGGGTGGTAAATAACAGCGAGGATGAGTTCATCCGGGACGTGGTCTTTAATCCGGTGGAATTAAAGGATTACTATGCCATCGGAGATGTGGTGACGGTAAGGGCTTATTTCAGCGATGCCGAGTGTCTTAAGAGGATGATCACCGTAGAAAAGCCCAGTGAAGAGTGCGTGAAGGAATACAGGATTGAGGATATGAATGAATACCTCTCACAGGCCTCCGATATTCCCCGGGAGGTCTTAAGGGAGGCCTGTGAGGCCGGAAAGAGCGCCTTTTCCGATGCCAATACCTGGGGCGTAAGGGTATTTATAGAGGCCGGGCTCGTGCCTGTATACGTCAACAAGCAGGCTACCTTCAGATGGCTGGAGCCCTCGGTCAGCAAAATGTATTTTAAGACGGTAAAGGACTCGGAGGCCGGAAAGAGCGGAAACCATTACAATGACCTTGATATCGTCTATAACTGTGACATGACCCAGGCTGACGGGGTGACGACCTCCGTAAGGGCGGTGGTAAGGTTTTCCGATCTGATAAAACAGCCTGACGGGACCATAGGATACGATTTTTCCTCTCCCTCGATAGTATCTGCTTCACATATAGCGGGAAATATCACAAAGGTGGTTGTGGATTATTTTGCGGATGATTATTATATTGAAGAAATTCCCGTGAATTGATATAATCAGAAGAACAGTGATTTATATAATTCTGTTCTTAAATATATATTACATTTCGGAGGTGACTGGGTGAAGAATATTCTTTTTGTAGCATCGGAATGTGTACCATTTGCAAAAACGGGAGGCCTGGCTGATGTCGTGGGCTCACTTCCCAAGAACTTTGATAAGAGATACTTTGACTGCCGCGTAGTGATACCGAAATATGCCTGTATGAAGCAGGAATACCGCGACAGAATGGAGTATCTGACGAACTTCTACATGGATTTTGATAATCATTCCCAGTATGTAGGAGTATTCAAGCTGGTCAACGAAGGCGTCACCTTCTATTTCGTGGATAATGAGCATTATTTCTCTGGCCCCACGCTTTACGGGGATATCCTGTGGGATATAGAGAAATATGTAT
Organism: Lachnospiraceae bacterium; assembly: GCA_003484785.1. Lineage (GTDB taxonomy): Bacteria > Bacillota > Clostridia > Lachnospirales > Lachnospiraceae > UBA2868. The sequence continues at coordinate 15,894 of DNAD01000137.1, read as the reverse complement.
TCTTTTCAAAGGCCGCTCTTTCCATCCTTCCCGTGGTAGGGTTTAAGCCCGATATCGTTCACTGCCACGACTGGCAGACAGGTCTTATACCGGTTTATCTGAAGGAAAGATTCCATGCCGGTGAATTTTTCAGAGACATCAAATCGGTAATGACCATACATAACCTCAAGTTCCAGGGTACCTGGGACGTTAAGACAATAAAGGCTTACTCGGGGCTTCCGGATTATTTCTTTACTCCCGACAAGCTGGAATCCTATAAGGACGCAAATCTTCTTAAGGGAGGGCTTGTGTATGCCGATGCCATTACCACCGTCAGCGAGACCTACGCCGATGAGATAAAGACGGAGTTTTACGGAGAAGGTCTTGACGGGCTATTAAAGGCCAGGAGCAAGGATCTCAGAGGAATAGTAAACGGCATAGACTACAAGGAATACGATCCCTCTACGGACAGATTCCTGAGACATAAATACAATGCCAGAGACTTCCGCAAGGAAAAGATCAAGAATAAGCGAGATCTGCAGAAGGAGCTTAACCTTGAGCAGGATGACAGGAAGTTTATGATCGGGATAGTATCAAGGCTTACCGATCAAAAGGGCTTTGACCTCATCTCCTTCATGATGGAGGAGTTGTGCCAGATGGATATCCAGATAGTGGTTCTCGGGACAGGAGAGGAGAGGTACGAGAACATGTTCAGGCATTTTGCCTGGAAGTACGGCAACAAGGTATCCGCAAATATCTACTATTCCGAGGAGCTTTCTCACAAGATCTACGGCAGCTGCGATGCCTTCCTTATGCCGTCTCTGTTTGAACCCTGCGGTTTATCCCAGCTTATGTCCTTAAGATACGGGACCGTTCCCATTGTAAGGGAAACCGGGGGCCTGAAGGACACTGTGGAGCCCTATAACGAGTATGAGAGCACGGGAACCGGCTTCTCCTTCGTCAATTATAATGCTCATGAGATGGCGGGCACCATCCGTTATGCCTATGATGTCTATATGAATAATAAGAGAGAGTGGAATAAGATCATAGACCGGGGCATGGCAGCCGACTTCTCCTGGGCCGTATCGGCAAGAAAATACCAGGAAATGTACGACTGGATGCTGGGCTATTAATAGTTACCATTCACGGGTCATGGAATAATCAGAAGGTGCTGTCGGGAGCTTGCTCACGGACAGCACCTGCTGATTATTCCATGAAACCGGGAAGCGGTCACCCCACCCTCATGAGCAAAACAAGTCTGCGTCAGCAGGCTTAAGAGTGCGTAAGCACGAGTTTTGCGAATGATGGTGGGGTGGCCCGTGAATGGTAACTATTAAAAAGACTTACAGGCCGCCTGCCTATATTTACAGGGATAAAAGGCGGCCTTTTTGTGTTCAATCCTCGATCAGCCTTAAGCCGGATATATCCGGGGAGGCGGTCAGGGAGTAGTTGGTATAATAGACCACGAAGCCGGGCTTTGAGCCTGCGGGTTTTTTGATCTGTTTTTTCTCCACATAGTCTATCTCTACCTTGCTCTGGTTCTGCCCCTTTGAATAGTATGCCGCCAGGGCACCGGCTTCTTCGAAAGCTCTGTCCGGGATCTCTGTCCCCCTGTTCTTCAGGATGACATGGGAGCCCGGTATTTTTTTTGCATGGAACCACCAGTCGTTTCCGGAGGCCATATTAAAGGTCAGAAGATCGTTCTGGATATTATTTTTGCCCACATAGATATCATAGCCGTCAGAGCTGACATAGTGGAAGGGCTTTCCTTTTTCCTGCTTTCTCTTTGATGCCGGGCCTCTTACTTCGCTATCCCGCTTTTTTATATAACCCGCTTCGGAAAGCTCCTGCCTTATCTGGGAAAGGGTAGCTTCCTCCCTTGCAAGCTCGAGGCTTGTAAGCACGGAATTCAGGTGCTCGATCTCCGCCCGGGTCTCCGACAGCTGGTTTGAAACCGCCTCCCTGGTCCTCTTAAGCTTGGTATAGCGGTCAAAGTATTTCTTCGCGTTTTCCCGGGGAGTTATGGTCTCATCAAGGGGGATCATCACGGTGGAGGAGTCATAATAGCTTGTGGCCGTAAGCTCCTTACTTCCCGGCGCGATACCGTAGCCGTAGGTATTTATGAGCTCGCCCCAGAGCCTGTATTTATCCATCTTCTGTGTATCCTTAAGCTGCTTTTCCTGAAGCTCCAGCTTTTTTACATTCCTTTCCAGATGAGTCTGCACTATCTTCCGAAGATCGGAGGATTTCTGCCTTATCCTTGTATATACTTCTTTCTCGCTGTAATAGGTATTCAGGACATCGGATATTGAGGAAAAGCGCTTTTCGGTAAGGTCGGAATACTGGCTGAGCCTTACCGCCGCAAATTCCACCGGCTTTTGAGAGTCATAGATGATATTGGGCTGAAAAAGGCCTTCCTCCGCATCGTTCATGAGAGCCTTTACTTCATTAAAAAGCCCTTTAAGCACTGCATCGCTCTGATCCTTTGCGGGGATATCACCATCGGCCCCGGAGCGGAATATTAGCTCACTGGCTATCACGGGTGAAAAGCCAGTAACGCTTTGATAAAGCGCCGTAAGGCACCCTGCGGGCTTTGCTCTGAGCGCCTCCGAAAGATCATTGTAATCCATCCTGAAGGGATCAAGCTTCTTAACGGTCTCAGGGATGAAGTAGGGCTTTCCGGGAAGCACCTCGCGGACCGAGCTTATCAGGACGGAGATGTGCTTGATGCTGTCAAGGATCATCCTCTCCTCATTTACGAGGATAATATTGCTGTGCTTTCCCATAAGCTCTATAATAAGAGACTTTCTGCAGAGATCGCCCATTTCGTTGAGATGCTCAATTTCAAATTCAATGACCCGCTCGAGACCGGGCTGGGATATCTTTAAAAGCCTTCCGTTCTGCAGATGCTTTCTCAACAGCATGCAGAAATTGGGGGCGGTCATCGGGGCCTGCTTGTTTGAGTCCGTAAGAGCGGCATAGGGGAGGGTTGCGCTTGCGCACAGCCGAAGCCTCTGCTGTTCACCGTTATTTTTGATAGTAAGCAGCAGCTCATCCGGCTCGGGCTGGGAGATCTTTACGATCCTCCCGCCGGTAAGCTTATCGGAAAATTCTTTTGTTAAAGCTTTTGTCGTGATACCGTCAAGTGCCATTTTCATACCTCGTTTTTCGCATTGCTTTCCGGCAGAGTCTGACGAAACGCCGATCAGTCCCTTCCCGCGGGTAATTCGCAGGCAGGCGGCGGTTTAGCCTTTTGTGAACTGTTATTTTACGCTGCAGATTTCTGCGCATACTGCCGGAGACATCCTTAACTCTTTGAGATGATACCACAACATACGCCCTAAAGTCCATTGAGGAATGCGCCGACCCCAAAAGGCTGTGAATAGTAACAACAGATCGGCGCAACGGTATCGCGGTATTGCGGGGCAGGTTTTTAAGTGATAAAATTAGCATGGGTTTATAGAAAATGAATATAGTGTCTACTTGATCTTTTCACTATAGCTGTGATTTACTGTGATTTCAGAAGATGGAGGCGGAATTGGAGACTGACAGGATTCTTAAGGCTGCAGACAGGCTGTATTCGGAAAACCGGACAAAGGAAGCCGAGGAACTGCTTGTAAGGAGCATAGACGCAGCGGCAGAGGAAGCGGATGACGGGGCAGTGCTGGTACTGCTTAATGAGCTTGCCGGGCATTACAGGGAAACTTCTGAATATGAAAAAATGTTTGAGGCCGCAGAGGATATTTTAAGAGTGGCAGAGGAGGTATGCGGTACACAATCCATACCCTATGCGACCTCTCTTTTAAATGTTGCCACCTGTTACCGGGTGGCCGGAAGGCTTGAGGATTCCCTTGCCCTGTATGACAGGGTTGAGAAGATATATAAAAAGGCTCTTAAGCCTGATGACATGCTGTTTGCGGGCTTTTATAACAATAAAGCCCTCCTTTATCAGGAAACCGGAGATTTTGAAAGGGCTGAGGAGGCGCTGAAGTCCGCCATTGACATTGTTGTAAAAAACGGAAAGCAGTATGAGGAGGCGGTTTCCAGAGCAAATCTTGCGGGCACCTGCATACAGCTCAATAAGCCGGAGGAGGCCTGCGCCCAGGCCAAGGCATCCATAAGGCTCTTTAAGCAGCAGGGGGTCAGTGATCAGCACTACTGCGCCGCGTTGTCTGCCCTGGGAAGCTATTATTATATAAAGGGTGATTTCGATAAGGCTGCGGATACCTTTTTGGAGGCAATGCAGCTGATGGAGGCCTTTCTCGGCAGAAACGGCTATTATGAAAGGCTTAAGGAAAACTATGAAGCAAGCCTTGAGGCCCTCAGGAAATCGGAGCATTCCGAAAACGAGCTCAAGGGTCTTGACCTTTGCAGGGAGTATTATGAAAAATACGGGGCTCCCATGATACATGAAAAATTCCCGGAATATGAGGACAGGATAGCCGTCGGCCTTGCCGGTGAGGGATCGGAGTGCTTTTATCTGGATGACGAGATTTCCAGGGATCATGATTTCGGCCCTTCCTTCTGTATGTGGCTCGATGAAGATACCTATAAGGAGACGGGAAAAGAGCTTGAAAAGGAATATGAAGCCCTTCCTTCGGAGTTCAGGGGCTTTAAGAGACAGCCCCCCGTTCAGGGAGGCGGCCGGAGAGGGGTAATGACCATCGATGCCTTTTATGAAAGGCTTACCGGCTGCAAAGAATACAGGGATACGGACTGGACGAGGGCGGAGGATCCCGGTCTTGCCGCAGCGGTAAACGGAGAGGTCTTCAGGGATGATCTGGGCGAGTTTACAAAAAGGAGAGAGGAGTTTAAAAAGGGTTATCCCGAGAACATCCTTTACCTTAAGCTTGCGGAGTGCTGCGCTTCCTTTTCGCAGTGCGGACAGTATAATTATTTCAGGATGCTCAAAAGAGGAGATGAGGTTACCGCATCGATAATGCTCTCAGACGCCTTTAAGGCCGCCATGAGGCTTCTGTATCTTATGGACGGGACCTATCCTCTGCATGATAAATGGCTGTTTTTCTGCCTGCCGGATCTGGAAGGGGGAAAGGAGCTTTCGGAGCTTATCTACAATGCCTATGACGATCCGGAGTGCGTGGAGAATATAGGGGCCTTTCTTGCCATGGAGCTTTACAGGAGGGATTTCATAAGCGATATCGATCCCTATATCGACCACCATACGGAGGAGCTTATGGAGAAATCCCTGTTCTCCTTAAAGGACAATGCGGAACTTGCCATGGAGATCGCAAAGGCGGAGTTTAAGGAATTCGACAAGGTAAAGAATCTTGGGGGAAGGGCGGAATGCCAGAATAACTGGCCCACCTTTTCCATAATGAGGAGGAGCCAGTACCTTACCTGGAACAGGACCATGCTGCTTCAGTACCTTTACGATTTCAGGAGAGAGAGCAGGCTCGAGCATAATCTGATAACGGAAAAATACGGCAGGATGATGGAAAGCACAGTTCCCGGGGAGTACGAGAGGATAAAGGACCACTTCGAGGAACTGCCCCCGGATAAGAAGGCTATAGTGGAAACGGTTACGGGCATACAGGTGGACTGGATGGAAGCCTTTGCCCGCAAATATCCCCGTCTTGCCGGCAGGGCAAGGAGCATAAGAACGTATGAGGATGGACCCTTTAACACCTCCTACGAGACTTATTTAAGAGGAGAGATCTCCACCTACTCCGATAAGATGCTGGAGCTGTACGCAAGATTTATAGTTGAGCTTTCAAAGAGCGGAAAGAATCTTGCATATGAGATAATGGAGAATAATGTAAGGTTTTACGGATATAAGGATCTTGATACGGCGGAAAGGGAACAGTCATGAAATACTGTAAGAACTGCGGGATGCTTCTGGAGGATACCCAGGAGATATGTATGGGCTGCGGGTTTGACGTAAGCGATCCCGAGAATACCTCGGAATTTCCTCTCGAGGTTGCAGAGAAAATGGAATCCCAAAAGGCAATGGACAAGAAGAAGACCACGATAGTGATCGCCATTGTCGTGGTATTCATCCTGCTTGCGGTGCTTATAGGGGTAATTGCGGCGGTGGCATCAAAGGGAGCAGGGCTTCTTGTTCCGCCGGGCACTGAGAAAGAGGAGGAGGAAGAAGAGGAAGAGGAAACGGAAGAGGAGCCTGAGCAGGCAGCGGCGGAGCCCGGGGAGGCAGAGGAGAAAGCGGAGACGGTTGAAGTGCCGGAGCATGTGGTGCCCGATAACAGGAAGGTCAGCGATGATCTGGGAACCTACTACATCGTAGGGGAAGTACGTGACGATGCGGGGATGCTGATGCTTACAACGCTCTATCCCGAGGATTTCGGAGGGGCGGAGCCCGAGGCCACCTTTGACTATACCAGATATTCCGATAAGTTTCCCGGCGTAGTGAGCTGCGTGATCACGGATGCCGACAATACCATGAGGCTCACCTTCATGTCTACAGAGCATTTCTGGTACCAGGTATCCCAGACGACGGGGAAAAAGCGGAATAATGAGGTGGATCTGGATAATTACATGAGCTTTCTTACCTACGACGGGCCCCAGAACTACCTGGAAGCTCTTATAAAGCAGGCGTATTCGGGGGCAAAGATCGAGCTTGTGGAATCGAGGGAGGCCACCGGGAAAGCCGCAGAGGCCCTGCAGACCCTGATCAGCAACAAAACGGCGGCTCTGACCGGAGACATAGGGGATTATGCAAGGATAGGCTCGAGCACCACCTATTCGATCAGTGATTCCGGAGGAAGCGCGGTCTACTACAAGTATAAGATATCAACGAAGGGCGGCGATGTCTTTGCAGACTATTATGTGCCCATGATCTATCATACCTTTTCCTATAATAACGACCAGCTGGGAGACAGCGGGACGATAACGGAATGGCTGCCGCTGTGCGTGGTAGGCTATGAGTGCGGAAACGAGGAAAGATATAAGTTCTATGAGGAGGCGTTTACCGTTTTTGCGGCCAACTCAAGGCTTACCGCTGATTTCTTCAGGATGAACGAGACTTACGGAGATATGATAGACAGTGCGGTGGATGCCCATACTGAACCGGAGCCCCTGACTCCGGGGCTTCTGGGGCAGCTTGAATCGGGCTTTGATCCCTCCTCTTCGCTTAGACAGACTGATTCCGATATCCTGAACTTTCTTTCTGCGCCGGACGGCAGTCTGAAAAGCTTTGTAAGCGGAGAAAGGAGCGTGACGGGCGCTGCGGATACGGTTCAGGCCTTTTATTCCGAGTCGGAGAAGAAGGTGTTCATCACTCCCTCTGATACCGAATATCCGGGAGATGAGTACGTGGATCTCTTTGCGGATTAAATAACTAAAAAAGGAGGAAAAGAATCAGATGAAGAAGATCACTCAGGCGTGGTTGTGCGTACTTACCCTTGCAGGCTTATTGGCCGGCTGTGCCTGGCCTGTGGCTGTGTCCCCGGCCGCAGCGGGAAGTGTGAATGAGGAGGCAACGGAAGCAGGAGAAACAGGGGATGCTTCCGAAGAGGACGAGGAGAACTATGAGACAGGGGACGCTGCCCTTGATGATCCGCTTAACGGGGATGATATCGGGGAGAACGAGCTGTTAGTCGTAAGCTTCGGAACCAGCTATAACGACAGCAGGAGGCTTACCATAGGAGCCATCGAGAAGGACCTTTCAAAGGCCTTTCCCGATTACAGCGTAAGGAGAGCCTTTACCAGCCAGATCATAATCGATCATGTTAAGAAGCGTGACGGAGAGGTCATCGACAATGTTTCAGAGGCTCTTAACAGGGCGATTGACAACGGAGTCAGAAATCTTGTGGTTCAGCCCACTCATCTCATGCATGGATACGAGTATAACGATCTGGTGGATGAGGTTGATGATTATGCGGATGCCTTTGACAGCATCGTGATATCGGAACCCCTTCTTAACACGGATGAAGACTATAATAAGGTCATAGCAGCCATCACCAAAGCAACGGCGGAATATGACGACGGAAAAACCGCCGTCTGCTTTATGGGACACGGTACGGAAGCATCTTCTAACAGTGTCTACGCCAAAATGCAGGATATGATAAAGGCGGCGGGCTATGACAACTATTATATAGGTACGGTGGAAGCGACGCCGTCTCTTGAGGATGTGGTAGAGTTTCTAAAAGAGGGCAGCTATGAAAAGGCTGTTCTGGAGCCTCTTATGGTAGTTGCCGGAGATCACGCCAATAACGATATGGCAGGGGACGAAGATGACTCCTGGAAATCCATGTTTGAGGCGGCGGGCTATGAGACCGAATGCATTATCCGGGGGCTCGGGGAGCTTGAGGATGTGAGGGCGATCTATGCAGAACACTGCAGAGAGGCCATTGAAAAAGCCAAAGCTTCTGACGGAGACGATAAAGCAGCGCCTGCTTTTAAGGAGAATGGCGAAGGCGGCCTCACCCGAAAAGAGCTTAAGGACGGCGTATACAGCATCAGCGTGGATTCCAGCTCTTCGATGTTTCGGATCACGGACTGTGAGCTGAACGTTGAAAACGGGGAGATGACGGCGCTTCTTACGATGGGAGGACACGGTTATCTCTTTGTATATCCCGGAACCGCGGAGGAGGCCGAAAAGGCATCTGAGTCTGAATATATTCCTTTTGAAGAAAATGAAAAGGGTGAGCATACCTTTACGGTTAAGCCCGAAGCCCTGGATGTGCCGTTTGAGCTTGCGGCCTTCAGCAAAAACAAGCAGCAGTGGTATGACAGGACCCTTGTTTTTGAATCGGCAGGCCTTTTGGAGGATGCCTTTACCGGGGAAAACGCCAAAGAGGATGAGGATGAGGATCTGAAGGCATTTAAGGCACTGGAGGACGGGATATACAGCGTTAAGGCCGAGCTTTCGGGGGGATCGGGAAGAGCATCGGTGGAAAGCCCCCTTACGCTTACGGTAAAGGGCGGAGAGGTTACGGCGAGAGTTGTTTTCAGCAGCCCGAATTATGATTATGCCCTGGTGGAAGGGGAAAGGTACCTTCCCGTCAATACCGGGGGCAATTCAGCCTTTGAGATCCCGGCTAAAGCTCCGGTGATCGAGCTTACGGCGGATACTACAGCAATGAGCAGGCCTCATGAGATAGAGTACAGTATCATCCTCGACATGAAGACGATAGAAAAGCAGAGTCAGAGATGACAGATTGTTATGGACTGAAACAGCAGGTGAAAAAAACGATCCGGGCATCCGTGGAAAGACCGCGGGCCTGGATCGTTATTATGTTAACCACTTTATCTCTGTCAGCCTGCGGCATGCAGGGCACGGCCGACCTTCAGCAAAAGGCGGAGAAAACCGGAACTTTTGAGGATGTCATAGAGAGTGAGGAGAGTGGAGTCTTTGGAGAAGAATCCGGAAGTGGTTTACATAAATTAGATTCCTTCAAGCCGGAGTATGCCGAACAGTTCTCCATAGATCATTATGAAGGCGGATATTCCGTGATAAATATAAACGAAGCCGGAAGCTTTCTGGTGGCCGATGCGGATAAGGAGGTGCCGGAGCTTTTCAGGGATATGACGTTCATCGAAAGAAATCCGGACAGGATTTATCTGGCGTCTTCCTCCTCCATGGATTTTTTCAGGGCCCTGGACTGTCTTGACAGGGTGGCACTCACTTCCACAAAGGCCCCGGACTGGAGCCTTGAGGAGGTAAAACAGCTGATCGAAAACGGTGATATCCTTTACGCGGGAAAATACAGCTCGCCGGATTATGAGCTGCTTCTCAGGGAGAATTGCCGGCTTGTCATAGAAAATACCATGATCTATCACAATCCGGAGACCAAGGAGCTTATTGAGAAGCTTGGGATCCCGGTCATGGTGGAGAGGTCAAGTTATGAGAGCCATCCCCTTGGCAGAATGGAGTGGATAAGGGTATACGGGTGCCTTATGGGAAAGGAAGAGGAGGCAGATAGCTTCTTTGAGAAAGAGGTGCAAAGGCTTGAGGAAAGGCCGGCGGATAGGAAATACGGGAAGAGTGCCGTGTTTTTCTATATTACCCCGGGGGGCTATGTAAATGTCAGGATGCCGGGGGATTATGTTTCCGGGATGATAGAGCTTGCGGGAGGAGAGTATGCACTTAACGGCCTTATGAAGGAGGATGAAGGAGCCTTTTCCGCCGTCAATATCACTATGGAGGAGTTTTATGTAAGGGCCAGGGATGCGGATGTCCTTATCTATAACAGTACCATAGACGGAGGGATCGATTCCCTTGAGGAGCTGTGCGCGAAAAACAGTCTGTTCTCTGATTTCAGGGCCTGTAAGGAGGGAAATATCTGGAAGAATGAGAGCGATATGTTTCAGGAGGCTACCAAAGCCGTTCAGATGATAGAGGAGCTCGAAGCGATCTTTGGCGGGGAAACAGAAAATGAGGAAGAATTCAGGTTCTTTCACAGGATGAGACAGAAGAATGAGGAAGGATGACGGGCAAACCCCGCTTATCACGGCCCGAAGGCCGTAAACCGTAACAACCGCAATTCAGTGAAGCATATCAGCTCTCCCCGCCCTCCTCAGAGGGCTCCTCCTCTGAGGATACAGGCTCCGGAAGAGTTATGCGTATCTTCTCGATGTGGTTCTTGTCCATCTCAACGGTCTCAAGGAGGGTGCCGTTTTCAAGGGTCACCACCTCACCGCCCTCGGGCAGCTTTTCAAGCTGCTCAATGACAAGGCCTCCGATGGAATCGTAATTTTCCGACTCAAGATGGGTCTCAAGGAAGTCGTTTATATCGTCAAGCTTGAGAGAGCCGTCTACCAGCCAGGTCCTTTCGCCGACCTTTTTGATCAGTTCCTTTTCATCCTCATCAAACTCATCCTTGATATCGCCGACTATTTCCTCGATCAGATCCTCAAGAGTGATAAGCCCTACGGTGGCGCCGTATTCATCCAGCACACAGACCATGCTGACGGAATTTTCCCTCATCTCAAGCATCAGCTCGGAGGTCTTTTTATACTCAAAGGTAAAGCTGGGCTCACGCATCACCGAACGGATGTTAAAATGGTTGATATCCCGGACAAAGAGGACATCCTTCATATTTATTATGCCTATGATGTTGTCGGTGGAATCCTCATAGACAGGCATTCTCGTATACTTTTTTTCATTGAACACCTTCCCGAGCTCGTTATAATCCGCGTCAACGCTTACGCAGGTCATCTCTACCCGGGGTATCATAACGTCCCTTGCAACGGAGTCTCCGAAATCAAATACATTGTTGATCATCTCGTGCTCTTCGTTTTCGATGACGCCCTCTTCATGGGAAACGTCCACGATAGTCCGAAGCTCGTTTTCCGTCATGTTGTTCTGCACCTTGTCCCTGTCTATTCCCAGAGGCATCATCAGGATATAGGAAAGCTTGTCGATGATAAAGACAACGGGGGTGAGTATCGTGATGAAAAAGCTGATGACCCCGATAAAGGCAAAGGCAAAGCGTTCATTATATATTGAGGCTATGGTCTTGGGGATTATCTCTCCGAAGATAAGGATGAAAACTGTAAGTACCCCCGTGGCGGCGGCTACGGCCTTATTGCCCCAGATATGCATGGAAAGAGTGGTAGTGATGGAGGCGGCATAGAGGTTGACCACATTATTAAGGATAAGGATGGTTGAAAGCATCCGGGAACGTTTCTCAAGAACGGAAAGGGTTTTTGCGGCTTTTTCATTGCCCTCATCGGCAAGAGTACGAAGTCTTATCTGGTTAAGCGTGGTGAGAGCGGTTTCAGACGCGGAAAAAAAGGCTGACAGAACTATCAGGACAACCAGGATTACAATATGAAAGGTTATGTCCGGATCCAAAAAAATCAACTCCTTTTCAGAAATGTCGCTCCGGTAGGTTAATGAGTTGCTACTTATAATACATTATTGACTCTGCTGTGTCAAGAAAGGGATTGCAAAATACAGGGAGCCTGTGATACCATATATCTGTTTTGATGTCGGGTTACTATTCACAGCCTTTTGGGCTGTGAATAGTAACGATGTCGGTTCAAACAAAAGTTTGAACCTAAGCGCACGATTTGTAAACAAATCGGCGTGGAGGGAGAAAAAGCTATGGCAGGAACAGTGAACAATGATTATGAAGATGTGATGAATGCCCGGAAGGCTGCAACCATGAAGGAGACCGACCGGAAATGTCCCGAGTGCGGAGGCACGATGGATTTCGATCCCGCTACGGGAGGTCTGCACTGCCCATATTGCGATCATACCGAGGCGGTGCCCGAAAAGAATACGGACAAAGGGCCGGAAAGGGCCGCGGAGCTTGATTTTGAATCGGCGGAGCTTACAGGAAACTGTGACTGGGGTACTGACCATAAGACGGTAACCTGCAAGAGCTGCGGAGCCGTCAGTGTGTATGATGCTCTTCAGGTGGCAAACGAATGTCCCTACTGCGGCTCAAATCAGGTCATGGAGGCTGCTGATGTCAATACTCTGGCGCCGGGAGGGGTGGTTCCCTTTAAGATCACCAGAGAGAAGGCGGGAGAGCGATTCAAGAAATGGCTCGGAAAGAAGCTTTTCTGTCCCAGCAAGGCAAAGAAGAGCGCAGAGGCCGACAGCTTCCAGGGAGTATACCTGCCCTACTGGACCTTTGATACGGATACCTCTACAGAATACCAGGGAGAATACGGAAAGGACAGGAAGGTACAGCGGGGTAAGGAGGAGACCACCGTTACCGACTGGTACAGGACAAGCGGCACCTATAACGAGTTTATCGATGACCAGCTGGTATGCGCCTCTGACAGGCATGACAAGAAGATCCTCAACGCGATAGAGCCCTTTGATACCGCGGATAACCGTGCCTACAAGCCCGAGTATCTGGCGGGGTTTGCGGCGGAGCGTTATTCCACCGGGCTTAAGGATGCGTGGAAGACAGGAAAGTTTCTGATAAACAAGAGGCTGGAGAGTAATATCTCCTCCAGGATAAGATCCCAGTATAACGCGGATCATGTCAGGAACATCAGAATGAATACCACCTTTTCGGATATAACCTATAAATATCTGATGCTGCCGATCTGGATTTCGAGCTTTCGCTTTAACGGGAAGATATACCAGTTTATGGTCAACGGACAGTCCGGAAAGGTAGGAGGAGAATCACCTGTATCGGCTTTGCGAGTTTTGCTTGCAATATTGCTCGGACTTGTTATAATTGTAATATTGTACAACCTTTTATTCTCGTAAGCGGGATAAACTGCCGTTTTACCATTCACAGACTAAAGGCGCTGTGACAGTAACACTGCCGTATCAAAAAAGACCTGGAGCCTGTCCGGATGGGCACAGCCCAAAAGGCTGTGAATAGTAACGAACGGTTAAGAGGCAGGAAACAGCGTTTACGGGCATAAAATGAGAAGCTAAGCGCAGGATCTGCAAACAGACCGGCGCGGGAAATGATCCGATCCCAAAATCGGATCGGCGCGATGTAATTATTAATAGGAAAGGAAGTAGTTTTAAAATGAAGAAGCGGAATGCGATCATCACGGTTGCGGTATTCTGTGTCTGCACGATACTGTTCGGTCTGATGGTGATCTTCGGTGTGGGAACGGAAAAGACGGGAGCGGCTTCCAACGTTAAGCTCGGGCTTGACCTGGCGGGAGGCGTCAGCATAACCTATCAGGCTGTCGGGGAGACAACCCCTACGGCTGCCGATATGAGTGATACTATCTACAAGCTGCAGCGAAGAGTAGAGGGGTACAGTACGGAGTCACAGGTCTACAAGGAAGGCGATGATCGTATCAGCATAGAGATCCCCGGAGTTGAGGATGCAAATGCGGTGCTTGAGGATCTGGGAAAGCCCGGTTCCCTGTACTTTATAAAGCAGTATGACGGGGATCACAACGCCAATTATTCCATGAGCGGCTATCTCCCCTCCGGAAAGCCTGCCTACACTCTCTCAAAGAGCATCGAGGAGCTTGAGTCAGAGGGATCCGTAGTCCTTACGGGTACCGATGTCAAGACGGCTCAGGCAGGTTCGACCACGAACGATATGGGCAATAATGAATATGTTGTTTCCCTTACCTTAAATGACGAGGGAGCTCAGAAGTTTGCGGATGCCACCAGAGAGGCTGTTGTAAATCACGATTCCATAATGATCTATTATGACGGAGAAGCGGTTTCGGTGCCCACCGTCCAGGCGGCAATAACCGACGGTCAGGCTCAGATCACGGGAATGGCCGATTACGAGGAGGCTGAAAACCTTGCTTCCACCATAAGGATCGGCGGACTTCGTGTAGAGCTCGAGGAGCTGCGTTCAAATGTCGTGGGAGCACAGCTTGGCTCGGAAGCCATCGCGACTTCATTAAAGGCGGGCGCCATAGGCTTTGCGCTTGTGGCTCTGTTCATGATCATCGTGTATTATGTTCCCGGCCTCTGCGCGGCTCTGGCCCTTTGCCTCTATATCATAATAGAGATGCTTTTCATAGTATTGTTCGATGTTACCCTTACCCTTCCCGGTATCGCGGGTATCATCCTTTCCATAGGTATGGCGGTCGATGCCAACGTTATCACCTTCGCAAGGATACGTGAGGAGATAGCTGCCGGCAAGTCGGTGCGTTCCGCCATCAAGACCGGTTATGAAAAGGCTCTTTCCGCCATCATAGACGGTAACGTTACAACGCTGATCGCCGCAGTGGTGCTGGGTGTTCTGGGAACCGGTTCCATAAAGGGCTTTGCATCCACGCTGGCCATTGGTATCGTGGTATCCATGTTTACCGCCCTTGTGGTCACCAAGGCGCTTATGAACGCTCTGTTTGAGCTCGGAGTAAAGGACGAGAAGTTCTACGGCAAGGCTAAGGAAAGAGGAAGCATCGATTTTCTCGGAAAGAGAAAGATGCTTATCGGTATCTCCGTCGCTGTCATCCTTATCGGTTTCGTAGTAATGATCATAAACGGCGCAGCCGGAAGACATCCGCTCAACTACAGCCTTGAGTTCCTTGGAGGTACCTCTACCAACGTGCCCTTCAATGAGGACATGGACCTTGCAAAGATAGATGCGGACGTGGTCCCGCTTATCGAGAAGATCACGGGTGATGCCAACGTACAGGCTCAGAAGGTAGCCGGCACGAACGAGGTCATCTTTAAGACAAGAACGCTGACAGCCGAGGAAAGAACCGCCTTCAGCGACACCATGGTGGAAAATTTCGATGTGGATGCCGAGACTATCACGGCAGAGACCATCTCCTCTACCATAAGCTCGGAGATGAAGACGGATGCATTCGTGGCGGTAGTAGTTGCGATCATCTGCATGCTTCTGTATATATGGTTCAGATTCAAGGATATCCGCTTTGGCGCAAGCTCGGTAATGGCGCTCTGCCACGATGTGCTGGTGGTGCTTGCCTTCTATGCGGTAACAAGGGTTTCCGTGGGTTCTACCTTCATAGCATGTATGCTTACCATAGTAGGTTATTCCATCAACGCCACTGTTGTTATCTTTGACAGGATAAGAGAATCCTTAAAGAGCGCCAAAAGAGAGGATGGCCTTGAGGCTCTGGTCAACGGAGCGGTTAATCAGACCATGTCACGAAGCCTGTTTACCTCCCTTACCACCTTTATCATGGTATTCGTGCTCTTTATCTTTGGAGTTTCTTCCATAAGGGAGTTCTCGCTTCCTCTTATGGCCGGCATAATCTGCGGCTGCTATTCTTCCGTCTGCCTTGCCAGCACCTTCTGGTATCTGCTTACCACCAAGGTGGGTAAGAAGGCCGAGGAAAAGAAATAATCAGGTATGGAGAGTTCAGTCTGGACAGTAAGTAATATAAAGGGTGATTTTGATGCTTTGTCAAAGAAGTATCAGATCACCCCCATGTTAGCGCGTATTATGGTGAACCGGGGGATAACCTCGGATGCCGATATACGCGCTTATTTATTTGGCACCCTCAGTGAGCTTCACGATCCCTTCCTGCTTAAGGATATGGACAGGGCAGTGGAGCTTCTGTATCGGGCGGTCA
>DNAD01000268.1:2588-7005 GCA_003484785.1 Lachnospiraceae bacterium | reverse complement strand
GTCACCCTGTCCCCCACGTTTAAGAGCCCGGGTCTCTCCATTTTAAACTCCATCTCTCTCAATGTCTTTTATACCTCAACCACCTTCAATACTATGCCGCAGTACTTGCGGAGCCTGATCCTGAGCCTCCCCCGCTCCACCGCATAGGTGAACCTGTTGGTGTTATAACCCTCAAAATCGGAATACATGATGCTCTCCACCACACACTCCGACATTGCCCCTGTCTGCCAGCCGAACTTTATCTCCATCTCCTTTTCATAGTCATTATTATTTATGATGATAACGCTCTGGGCGCTGTCGGTAAAGCGGCCGTAGGCGATAACGTTGTAATCCTTATAAAGGATCCTCAGAGACCCCTGGAGGAACTCCTCATTCTCCTTATGCATCTTTATCACGTCCCTGTGATAGTTGACCAACTCCATATCCTCATGCCCCCAGGGATAGGTACGCCTGTTGTCGGGATCGGTAAAGCCGCAGACCCCTGCCTCATCGCCGTAGTAGACGGTAGGGGCGCCTACCCAGGTCATCTGTATCAGCACGGCCTCCCTCATAACAGCCATGTTCACCCCACGGTTAGCGGCTTCGGGACCCTTATCCGCCACACGGCCCACCACATGGTTCGTCCTGGTTAAGAATCTGGAATGATCATGGTTTGAAAGCTCGTTCATGGAAACGCTTAAGCTCGGGGCAGGGAGCCTTGCCGAATTCCAAAGCATCGCCTCCGCAAAGCTGTCCGCGTTGCCAAGCATATCATGCCGGAAATCGTCGCTATGCTTCTGCATCCCGGTAAGAAACCAGGTCACGGGCTCCATAAAGGCGTCGTAATTCATGACCGTATCCCATTCATCGCCCTGCAGCCAGCTCGAAGGGTCCCCGTAGTGCTCCGCGATAATGATCGCATCGGGATTGGCCCGCTTTACCGCAAGCCGAAACTCCTTCCAGAAGGTATGATTAAACCCGGAGCTGTGGCCGAGATCCGCCGCCACGTCAAGCCTCCACCCATCCACGTTATATGGCGGGGACACCCACTTCACGGCAATCCTGAGCACATAGTCGCAAAGGCGCTGGGACGCCTCATAATTGAGCTTTGGAAGGGTATCATGCCCCCACCAGCCGTCATAGCTTGCGTTATAGGGCCAGGCGTTTTCATTAAAGAAGTGGAAGAAATCCCTGTAAGGGCTGTCCCCCGAGATATAGGCGCCCTTTTCATAGCCCTGTGCATTCTCGTAGATCCTCTCTCTGTCCATCCACTTGTTAAAGGAGCCGCAGTGATTAAAGACCCCGTCCAGGATAACCTTTATGCCCCGTCTGTGAGCCTCCTCCACCACCTTTATGAACAGCTCGTTGCTGGCGTCCAGATTGGCCTTATTTGTGACTCTGTTGATATATCTGGTAGCCTCGCGGTTCTCCTTCTGGTCATCGCGCAGCAGCTCGCCCCTGTCGTCCACGATCCTGCCGAAATGGGGATCGATATTGTCATAATCCTGGATATCATATTTATGATTGGAGGGAGATACGAAAAGAGGGT
The DNA here is from genome assembly GCA_003484785.1 of Lachnospiraceae bacterium. Lineage (GTDB taxonomy): Bacteria > Bacillota > Clostridia > Lachnospirales > Lachnospiraceae > UBA2868. The sequence goes on along the minus strand of DNAD01000268.1, from coordinate 5,477 downwards.
TAAAATAGATGGCATCTATGCCGAGGCCTTCAAGATAATCCATCTTATCGAGGACGCCCTGAAGATCGCCTCCGTAAAACTCACGAACGCCCATGGTCCTGGGATACTTGTCCCAGCTCTCGGCATGGACCGATTTATCACCTATATACTGGTATTCGTTGGTCAATACGTCATTTGAGGGATCGCCGTTACAGAAACGATCCACATATATCTGATAAAAAACCGCTCCTTTTGCCCAGGCGGGAGTGGAAAAGCCGGGTCTTATCTGAAAGTAGAAATTCATCTGAGCTCTGTCCACCGCTCCGCGCAGATCGAACTGACATCGTACGTTACCCACTACGGCCTCAAAGTAATAGAGAACGGTCTCGTTTTCCAGCTGGAGAGTACAGTCATAATAATCAAACCGACCCTTTGTCTCTCTTTTGTCCATTAAATGACGCTCGTTATTGCTTATCAGAAAGACATAATCCACATTATTCTTTGCGGTACGGAACTTGATCTTTACGGTGCCGTAGGGACTGGGCTCCGAAGGATCCATATAGTATGGTGAATTATCGGAAAAAAGAGCATCCTTATTCAAGATAGGACGCATGCTTGACAGATATCGTTCCTTTTTGTATATATCCTGATTCAGACCCAAAATATACTCCCCTGTCATATATTTAGTAAACGCCAAAAACAAGTATAGCACAACATCCGGCAAAAGTCGATTTTTTGATGTGCTCCCGGGGGGTACAAAAAAATGTTACCATTCACGGTAACATAAAAATGACAGCCTCACGAAAGCTGCCATTTTTGGAGAAGGTATTTCTTTTTATGGAGTATGACCGTTCAGGTCACACATGATCACGTGGGTATCCGCGATCATTCCGCCTGCGGGGCAAGCCCTGCAAAAGCGTTTGTATTGGGGGTTACGAATGATATTATATATATTGAACCCCGTTTCGTCCAGTCGTAGTCTGCACAAACTTTACAAAAAAGCATGTCCGTTTTTGTAAGTATTGTACAAAAACACTTTTCTTCCTAACCTGCAAACTACAAAACAGCCCTATGCGAACAGAGCCTCAAACTCCTCTCTGTTGAGCTTTTCCTTCTCAAGCAGAAGGGCGGCGCTTTTGTGGAGGACATCCTCGTACTCCTTTATAAGCTTCTCGGCCTTCTGGTAGCACTCGTCAATTATCCTTCTTACCTCTCTGTCGATCTCCCCCGCGATCTCCTCGCTGTAGCCCCTGGTGGCATGGGCCAGATCGCGCCCGATAAACACCTCGTCATCATCGTTATCATAGCATATCACGCCGATCTTATCAGACATCCCGTACCTTGTGACCATCCTCTTTGCAAGCTTTGTAGCCTGCTTGATATCCTGGGAAGCGCCCGTGGTGATATCGTCAAAGATGAGCGACTCGGCGACCCTGCCTCCAAGGGAGACGATGATATCCTGAAGCATCTTCCCTTTGGTATTAAACATCTCATCCTTTTCCGGCAGGGGCATGGTATAGCCCGCGGCCCCCATTCCCGTAGGAATGATGGAAACCGAATAAACAGGCCCCACATCGGGCAGCACATGAAACAGTATCGCATGTCCCGACTCGTGATAGGCGGTGATCCTCTTCTCCTTATCGGAAACCACCTTGCTCTTCTTTTCGGTACCTATGCCCACCTTTACGAAGGCAGCCTTTATATCGTCCATCAGAATGAACTTGCGCTCGGCCTTTGCCGAATTGATGGCGGCCTCGTTCATAAGGTTCTCAAGATCCGCCCCCGTAAAGCCGGCGGTCGTCCTTGCGATCTGCTCGATATCCACATCCTCGGCAAGAGGCTTGTTCTTTGAATGGACCTTAAGTATCTCCTCGCGGCCCCTGACATCGGGAGAGCCCACCGCGATCTTACGGTCAAACCTTCCGGGCCTTAAGATAGCAGGATCTAAAATATCCACCCTGTTGGTAGCGGCGATCACGATTATCCCCTCATTGACCCCGAAGCCGTCCATCTCCACAAGCATCTGGTTAAGGGTCTGCTCTCTCTCATCATGGCCACCGCCCATGCCGGTGCCTCTGCGCCTTGCGACGGCGTCGATCTCATCGATGAAGATGATGCAGGGAGCGTTCTTCTTGGCCTCCGAAAACAGATCCCTCACCCTGGAGGCGCCCACGCCTACGAACATCTCAACAAAATCGGAACCGGAGATACTGAAGAAGGGTACTCCCGCCTCCCCGGCTATGGCCTTGGCAAGCAGTGTCTTACCGGTTCCAGGAGGGCCTACAAGGATCACTCCCTTCGGTATGCGCGCTCCGACCTCGGTATATTTTCCGGGGTTCTTTAAGAAATCTACTATCTCCTCAAGATCCTGCTTTTCCTCCTCAAGGCCGGCCACATCGGTAAACCTTACGGTATTATCGGTAGATGACAGCTTTGCGGGGCTGCGGCCGAAATTCATCATCTTCGCGCCGCCCGCGGCCCCCGCCTGGTTATTCAGATAGAAGAACAGCCCGGCCACCACCACTATTATCAGAAGGCTGGGGAAAAGATAGGTCATGAACCAGTTTTCCCTCTTCACATCCTCCATGGTATAAGCGGGGTATTTATCCGCAAGAACCTCCTGCGCGTCCTTTACGTCGGAAACGTTCAGGCTCTTTACCGCACCGCTCTTTAAGGTGACCTCAACTACGCCCGTAGGCACCTCTGAATTCTGAACGATGTTTATGCTTTCAATATTTCCGGTATTTTCCAGCTCATTCAAAAAATCAGCATAGGTCATATATGACTGCTTCTCCGTCCACATGCCTTTCCATACAAAAGAAAGGCAGACAAACATGGCGATGATCAGTAAATAAAAGCCGATGCCCCTGTTCCTGCTTTCCACTTATATCCTCCCAACTGCGCCGATTT
>DNAD01000268.1:0-2515 GCA_003484785.1 Lachnospiraceae bacterium | reverse complement strand
TAGGTTCAAACTTTAGTTTGAACCGCATTTTAAATTTAAGACAGCTCCACTACTCCGATATAGGGCAGATTCCTGTACTTCTGGGCATAATCGAGCCCATAGCCCACCACGAACTTGTCCTCGATCTGAAAGCCCGTATAATCCACGTCTACATCCACCACCCGCCTGTCGGGCTTGTCGAGCAGCGTGCAGAGCCCAAGGCTCTTCGGCCCCCTTGACTTAAGATTGTCGAGCAGGTATCTGAGAGTCCTTCCCGAATCCACTATATCCTCTACCACGAGAACGTCCTTATCCACGATGGAATCGTCCAGATCCTTGATGACCTTTACGATGCCGCTGGATTTTGTATCCATTCCGTAGCTGGAAACCGACATAAAATCGATGGACACGGGAACCGTTATCCTCTTTGCAAGCTCGCAGGTAAAGAACACCCCGCCTCTCAGAACGCTTACAAGATGCAACGAACGCCCCGCATAGTCCCGGCTTATCTGCGCGCCGAGCTCGGCTATCCTTTTGTCGATATCCTCTTCCGGGATCAAAACACTTATAGTCTCACTCATTATGATCTCCTCCAGTCGCCTTTATGATAACGGCACGCCTGCTGCTGCCGTCAAGCTTGTATTTCTCGCTGAGCCTCTTTCCGATCACCCAGACTATCTCGGATCCGTCAGCCACGAGCAGAACCTTGTCCCTTTCATTGACAGGGATCTTCTCATTAATGAAAAATTTCTTAAGAGACTGTCCGCAAAGCCCCGGACCAACGGCTATCCTGTCACCCTGCCGTCTTGTCCGTATACACAGACCAAATCTTATTTTATCATAATCTATCAGTTTAGTATAGTTTTTTTCGGAGAAACCCATCGAGGCCTCGTAGGCTATGACCCGAAACCACACCGTTTCCTCCTTGTCGCCGTCCCCGCCTTCGATCCTTTCTGCCGTGCCGATAACAATACGGCCGCCGCTTTTTAAGGCCGTGATCCCGTAAGGCAGCTCCACCCTTCTGCCGCTCTGCTTATCCGTAAGCATCAGAACGTCCTCGATATTGACCGAGGAAACATCCTTCCATTTTCCGCAGAGCTCCCTTATTATCCGCTTGATCACATAGCTTTTAAGTATGTGGGCATTGCCCGCAAATATCTTTATATCAACAGTATATACCGGGCCCTGTCCCTTTATTGTCACACATTTTGTATACAATTCGTCCGCCGCTTCACGGATATATTCGTCCGCCTCTCTTATGGTCTCGGCGGCCCTGAAGATATGCGAAACAGTCATGGGCCCCACCTTCTCAAGCTCCGGGATCACAGCCCTTCGGATCCTGTTCCTTGAGTAAGTCTCATCGAGATTGGTCTCATCCGTTACAAAGGAAAGCCCTCTCTCCTCCGCGTATTCCTCTATTTCTCTGCGGGTACAGTCAAGAAGCGGCCTTATTATCCTGTCCCGTGCGGGAGCCATGGCCGTAAGCCCCTTTAAGGAGCTTCCCCGGATAAGATTGAACAGAAAGGTCTCGGCCTGGTCGTTTTTATGATGGGCGAGGGCGATCCTGTCGGCCTTCATTTCCGAAAGGGCGTCCTCAAAATCCCGGTATCTCAGGAGTCTCGCGGCTTCCTCGACCGACAGGGAATGCTCCCCGGCGTACTCAAGCGCCTTTTCGTGATAAACCTTAAGGGGCACACCTTCCCTCTCACAGAGCGCCCTTACAAACCTTTCATCCCGCAAAGAGCTCTCTCCCCTGATCCCGTGCTCCACATGGACGGCGCAGAGCTCAAAGCCCAGAGTCTCCTTAAGCTCTGAAAGCACATAAAAAAGACATACCGAATCGATCCCTCCCGATATGCCTGTGATAACCCTGCTGTTCTGTCTTATAAGATCATTTTTCCTTATATAATCAAGTACCGACCGGGCAAGTGTGTTCATGCTATTTGCCATCCTCCGATTCGAAGATGATCTCGTCCCCGTATACTAACCCCAGCCTATCCTTTGCAACCTCCTCTACGTACTTGGAGGTTTTGGTATATATCTCATATTCCTCAAGCTTTTTGGAACGCTCCTCTTCCTCCTCGATAAGCGCGTTGAGAGTTTCCTCCCGCTCGAGATAGCCGTTCTGTTTCTTCTTAAGCTTCACCATGCTGAACATGATGACCACAAGAAGCATCGCTACCACTATCGAGACCAGGAGCATTCCGAGCCTGTTCTGCCTTTTTTTTCGAAACGCAACCTTCCTCGTCATACTGACACCCCGGGATCTGTTTTCAAATAACAGCGTTATCTGACGGATCCCCTATACTCCGTTCCTCATCTGCACATACTTCTTTCTTTATTATAAATATCCGTTAAGATTATGTCAACTTGCAATTCCTAAGCCCGGGCGGCCCCTTTGATTATTGTGGAAAGCAGGGAGTTATGCTATATTGATGATGTGCTTAAGGATCAACGAACAGTAGCATAATCAGGACAGTTAAGGAGTATACCTTATGGATAATGAAAAATCAGGAGGTCTTGGCCGTTATATTTC
>DNAD01000302.1 GCA_003484785.1 Lachnospiraceae bacterium | reverse complement strand
TGTCCTTATCCGCTTCCGGAACCGTATCCTCAGCCATATCAGCAGTCTGACCCTTATCTTCCTCTTCGGGTATATATTTATGGAAGATATTCATGAACTCCTTGCCTGTGATGCTTTCCTTTTCCAGAAGGAAATTCGCCAGCTCCTCCATCATCTCCCTGTTCTCGCTTAAGAGCCTCTTGGCCTCCTCATAGGACTCTGCAAGGATCTTCATGACCTCTTCGTCTACCCTTGCCGCGGTCTCGTCCGAGCAGTTGAGCACCTTTCTGCCCGTAAGGTACTGATCCTCCACGCCCTCAAGCTGCATGAGGCCGAACTTGTCCGACATGCCGTAGAGAGTTACCATGTTTCTGGCCAGATTGGTGGCCTGCTCTATATCGTTTGAAGCGCCGGTGGTTATGGAATCAAATATCAGCTCCTCAGCGGCTCTGCCGGCAAGCGCCGTGATTATCCTTTCCTCAAGCTCCTTCTTAGAGCGCAGATGCTTTTCCTCATCAGGCACGTACCAGGCATATCCCAGAGCTCCCATTGTCCTCGGAACAATGGTGATCTTCTGGATGGGATCCGTGTTCTTCTGAAGGGCGGAGGCCAGTGCATGACCGGTTTCGTGATAGGAAACTATCCTCCTCTCCTCCATGCTCATAATATGGTCCTTCTTCTCCTTACCCATCATTACCACCTCGATGGCCTCGAGAAGATCCTTCTGGTTTACCGAAGCTCGCCTGTGCTTGACGGCGTTGATCGCGGCTTCGTTTACCATGTTGGCAAGATCCGAGCCCACCGCTCCTGCCGTGGCAAGACCGATCTCCTCAAGATCCACGGTATCGTCAAGGTGCACATCCTTTGAGTGAACCTTCAGGGTATCTATCCTTCCCTTCAGGTCGGGCTTGTCCACGATGATCCGCCTGTCAAAACGGCCTGGTCTTAAAAGTGCCTTATCAAGGATCTCGGGCCGGTTGGTGGCCGCCAGGATAAAGATACCCTTTGAGGTGTCAAAACCGTCCATCTCGGAAAGGAGCTGGTTAAGGGTCTGCTCTCTCTCATCGTTTCCGCCGTAGCGGGAATCCCTGCTCTTTCCGATGGCATCCACCTCGTCTATGAAGATGATGCAGGGTGCGTTCTTGGTAGCATCCTTGAAAAGATCCCTTACCCTGGAAGCTCCGACACCCACATACATCTCAACGAAATCCGATCCCGCAAGGGAAAAGAACGGAACATGAGCCTCTCCGGCAACGGCCTTGGCAAGAAGGGTCTTTCCTGTTCCGGGAGGGCCCACAAGCAGAGCCCCCTTCGGAAGCTTTGCGCCTATCTCTATATATTTGCCGGGATTGTGCAAAAAGTCCACCACCTCCTGGAGGGACTCCTTGGCCTCCTCCTGTCCCGCAACGTCCTTAAAGGTAACCCCGGTCTCCTTCTGAACATAGACCTTGGCATTTGACCTTCCTACTCCCATGATGCCGCCGCCCTTGCTCATCCTGTTCATCAAAAAGCTTAGCAGCACCCATACAAGTACTATCGGCAGCAGATAGGAAACGATTATGTATACAATTGTATCTGTGGAGCTCGTCTCCTCCTGTTCAAACTTTACGCCGGCCTCCAGCAGCCTGTTTGCCAGGGTAAGATCCTCAACCCTGACGGTATAGTAGGTCTGCTTAACATAGGGATTCTCCTGATGCTTAGGAGTGATGGTAATAGTATCATTGGAAATGGAGACGCTCTCAATGTCCCCGTCCATGACCATTTCTATAAACTCGTCATACGAGATCTTCTTGCTGGTGGCGCTGTTGACCACGCCTCTTAAATAGGATAAAAGCAGCAGCGTTATGAGCGCTGCCACCAGCAGTATCATTATGGTCTGTTTGTTCTTAGGCGGCTTTCCGCCTTTATTGTCATTGTTATTTGGATTATTGTCATTCATCTCTTTCTCCTGCAGCTCTAAGCGGGCATTTTGTTGCTGCCGCGGCTCTTTGGCCATGACAGTAACGGCGATTTTGTAAACAAGATCGTCGCCCGGCCGCTTAAAGCGGCACTTTCCGTTGTGCGGCCGTGAATAGTAACTGTGCGTTTACCATAAACACTTACCGATAATTATAATTACGTGCATGTTTAAAATCAATACAGATAATTATGAATAAATAATGAAAATATGATATACTGTAACAGTTCACCAAAGAGCGAACTGTTACATATACTGTTGTATCATTATGGTTACCGGGGAAATAATATGCTTTTTAATTCCTACATTTTTGTGCTTCTGTTTCTTCCCGTAACAGTCGCAGTTTATCATCTTATCAATAAATCCGGGCGCTTTAGTGCCGCAAAGATCTTTCTGCTGGCAATGTCCTTCTGGTTTTACTGCTACAGCGAACCGGAAAATGTCATAGTGCTGCTTTTGAGCATAGTTATCAACTATGCGATATCCACCTTTGCCTTTACAGAAGAGCGTCCCGAAAAGGCAAAAAAGGTCTTTCTTACACTCGGTATCATAATAAACATCGCTGCGCTTCTTTATTTTAAATACACAGGCTTCTTCTCCGATATCTTAAACGATTTATTTAAGACCTCCTTTGATTTTAAGGCCATCCTTGTGCCGCTTGGGGTCAGCTTCTTCACCTTCGGGCAGATCGCCTATCTTGTCGACAGCTATCGCGCCCCCCTGGAAAAGTACAGTCTTCTCGACTATTCTCTTTTTGTGGTCTTTTTCCCGAAGATCTCGGTGGGCCCCATAGCCTTTGCAAAGGAGATGATCCCCCAGTTTAACGATTCCCTTAAAAAGAGCGCCGATCAGGATAATATAGCCAAAGGTCTTTACATGTTCGTGCTGGGGCTGGCAAAAAAGGTGATAATAGCCGATAATCTCGGGGTCATGGTGGACTGGTGCTACCAGAATACAAATATAATGGATACCTTCCTGGCCCTTATGATGACCGTCGGTTATACGATGCAGATCTACTTTGATTTCTCGGGATACTGTGATATGGCCTCGGGCATATGCAAAATGCTCAATTTTGAACTCCCGGTGAACTTTGATTCTCCCTATCGTTCACTTTCCATAGATGAATTCTGGAAGAAATGGCATATGAGCCTGACAAGATTCTTCAGACAATATGTATATTTTCCTCTGGGAGGAAACAGAAAGGGCAAGGTCCGCACCTATCTGAATATCTTTCTTATCTTTCTTCTGAGCGGTCTCTGGCACGGCGCCAACTATACCTTCATTCTCTGGGGAGTGATCCACGGCGTGGGGATGTGCTTAAGCAAGGCCTTCGGAAAGTATACCAAAAAGCTTCCCGCGGCTATCCGTTTTATCTTTACCTTTATATATATTAATCTTACCTGGGTATTCTTCCGGGCGCGTACTGTAACCGAAGCGATCAGTGTTATAAAGGCGCTGTTTTCCTTAAGCTTCAATACTCTCGACAAGAACACCAACTTCGTGGTATCGGTGATGCCTGCGGAATTTGAGCTGTTTCAGTGGCTGTTATCCTTAAACCACCCCGAGCTGACAAAGCTTTCGGGCCTGATAGTCACTATCCTGATAGTCCTTACAGCTTCCCTGATCTCGGTACTTGCTAAAAATCCTCAGGAAAGGATTAAGGCCTTCAGGCCCAACAGAAGGCTTTTGGCAGGAACCGTAATCCTGCTCGTATGGTCGGTGATCTCTCTTTCGAACATCTCCACCTTCATTTATACTAATTTCTAG
>DNAD01000267.1:2169-14356 GCA_003484785.1 Lachnospiraceae bacterium | reverse complement strand
CGGCGCATGGGGAGGTTTGATCTTTGGCATTCAGTGTTTTCGGTATCGATCTCGGTACCTATAATATAAAGATCTATAATGGTTTTAAGGGAACCATATCAAGTCATAAAAACATAATAGCTGTTCAGAACAGACACACGATATTTGCCTACGGAGATGAGGCCTTTTCCATGTATGAAAAGGCTCCATCCAATATTGTGGTGTCCTTTCCGCTTACCAACGGGGTCATAGCAGATATTAATCACATGCAGTCGCTGCTTCGCAGCTTTCTCCTCAACGAAATGGACGGTAATCTGAAAAACGCCGATTTCTATATTTCGGTGCCTACAGATATCACTGATGTTGAGAAGAGGGCTTTTTATGATCTCGTAAAAGAAAGCAATGTAAAGGCAAAGAACATCTATACGGTGGAAAAGGCCATTGCCGATGCCATCGGGCTGGAGGTGGATATTAACCACTCACAGGGTGTTCTCGTGGTAAATATCGGATATGAGACCACAGAAATTTCGATACTTTCCCTTGGAGGAATTGTACTGAGCAAGCTTATCAAGCTGGGCGGCAAGAGGTTTGATGAGAGCATTAAGAACATTGTCCGAAAGGAATATAACCTTCTGATAGGAATGAAGACCGCGGAAAAGGTAAAGATAGCTCTGCCGGAGCTTAAGGAGGCGGCTTCCGATGCGGTCGTTTACGGAAGGGACATAGTAACGGGGCTTCCGGTGGAAAGAAATATACCCGTGGATCTTGCCGAAAAGGCCATGAGTGAGCATTTCGATACCATCATCGACAATGTGAGGATGATACTGGAGAGGACTCCTCCGGAGCTGGCCGCCGACGTATATAAGAACGGCATCTATCTGACCGGAGGCTCGGCCTCTATCGGCAACCTTCATGAGCTCATCGCGCGCAGTACCGGTCTTAAGGTCAATTTTTCCCTTAACGGCGAGGGCTCGGTCGCCTACGGTCTGTCCCGCATCATCTTAAGCGATGAGTACAGATCAGTCATTTCCAGTATGCCGGGAAACAGCGAATACTAGCCGGACAGATATGAATATTAAACCATGCCAGGAAACAGACGTCACAAGCTTTCTATACCAACCAAATACATACTGCTTTTTCTGACCGTTTTATGTATCGCAATGATGATACTTTCTTTTGCCACGGATATTTTTGAGGGGCCTCTCAACGCGGTTGCGGGCATTGTCATCGTGCCCTTTCAGAAGGGCATAGGCAAGGCAGGGGAATGGGTCTCGAACCGCTCCGAGGATATGAAGACCATGAGCGAGCTCTCCCAGGAGAATAAGGAGCTGAGATCACAGATAGCCGAGCTTCAGATCTCGATAAACGATCTCCAGAGCGATAAATATGAGCTTTCCGAGCTCAGGGAGCTTTTTAAGCTGAGCGAACGGTACTCGGATTATGAGATGCTCGGAGCCAGGGTCATAGGGAAGGACGCGGGCAACTGGTTTTCCAATTTCATTATCGATAAGGGCACAAATGACGGGATCCTTCCCGATATGAACGTGATGTCCGGCTCGGGCCTTGTGGGGATAGTGACCGAGGCAGGCCCGAACTGGGCAAGTGTACAGTCGATAATCGATGATGAGTCTAATCTGTCCGGAATGGTCATGTCCACCTCCGACAATCTTATTGTTTCAGGGGATCTTGAGCTTATGAACGAGGGGCTTATCCGCTTTTCACAGCTTGTGGATACCGAAAACAAGGTTGTCCAGGGCGATCAGATCGTGACCTCGGCCATCTCCGATAAATATCTTCCGAATATTACCGTAGGCTATATCACAGAGATCAATAATGACGCGAACAACCTTACCAAATCCGGGAGGCTGACGCCGATAGTGGATTTTAAGCACTTAAGCACCGTCCTTGTGGTACTGGAGCTCAAGAAGGGGAGGGAAAGCCCTCAATGAAAAGAGTACTTGTAGAGATCCTTATCATAATAACGGCCTTCATCCTTCAGTCCACGGTTTTCAGAGCGATCTCACTGGGAGGCATAGTACCGAATCTTCTGATAATAATCACTTCCGCCTTCGGGATCATGAGGGGGCGGAGGGCAGGGATGCTTACGGGCTTTACCTGCGGGCTTCTGATAGACATTTTTTTCGGCAGCGTTATCGGCTTTTATGCCCTTGTATACATGGTGATCGGATATCTGAACGGGATCTTTCAGTCCCTGTTCTATCCCGAGGATGTTAAGCTTCCGATGATCCTCATCTCCCTGAGCGAGGTGGTGTACTGCTTTATATGCTATGTTTTTCTGTTCCTTCTTCGCAGCAGGCTGCATCTGGGATATTACATCGTGCATATCATCCTTCCTGAAATAGTGTATACCATAGTCGCCACCATAGTTCTGTACAGGGGGATCCTCTATGTAAACGAGTGGCTGGAGACTCCTGTAAAGAGGTAACGGGCAAATCGACGCGGAGGAAAACATTCTGAATTGTTAGGTGAAATTAAGGAATTTCTTAAAAATACGATTATTTCAAGGCTCTTTGTGCTGCTCATCGTTATACTGGTGCTGTTTTTCGTCCTGATAAGAAGGCTTTTTGCCCTGCAGATCATCGATGGCGAAAAGTACCTGAATAACTTTACCCTTAAGATAAAAAAGGAGATAACCTTAAACAGCGCAAGGGGAAACATCTATGACAGAAACGGCAGGCTCCTTGCCTATAATGAGCTTGCCTATTCGGTGACCATAGAGGATAACTACGAGGCTTCCTCCACAAGAAACGCCGATCTTAATTCGACCATTTTAAGAACTGTCAATATAGTAGAGAGCCACGGGGATAAGATAGTCAGCAATTTCAGCATAATCCTCAATGAAAACGATGACTATGAGTTTTCCGTTCCGGATTCCAGGCTCCCGCGCTTCCTTGCGGATGTCTACGGCCATAAGACTACCGACGAGCTGACCTATGAGGAGAGAAACTCCACTCCCGATCAGGTCATAAGCTATCTCTGTGACAGCCGCAACTACGGGATAGGGCAGTATGTCGAGAATGAGGACGGGGACAGCACCTTTGTTCCGATGATGGGGTATACAAAAGCCGAGGTCTTAAAGATCATCACCGTAAGATATACCCTGAGCACCAACAGCTATCAGAAATATCTTTCCACGGTCATAGCGGAGGCTGTTTCGGACGAGACCGTTGCGGCCATAATGGAGAACAAATACTCCCTCCAGGGCATAGATATCAAGGAGGAGCTGTTAAGGCGCTACAGCGACTCGGAATACATGGGCCATATCCTTGGGTATGTGGGGAACGCTTCCCAGGAAGACCTTCAGGAGCTGGTTGATTCATCGCACTCCTACAACATGAACGATACCGTCGGTAAGGCCGGCATCGAGAAGGCAATGGAAGAGGAGCTGCAGGGCATAAAGGGAAAGGATGTGGTATTTACCGACAATGTGGGTAAGATCCTTGAAACCTCTGAGCATGTGGACCCGAAAGCGGGAAATGACGTTTATCTGTCAATAGATTCGGAGCTTCAGCGCGCCGTCTATAATCTGCTGGAGCAGAAGCTGGCCGGAATACTGGTATCAAAGATAGTCAACCAGAAGGAATACAACAACTCCGTGGTCAAAAGCTCCCTCATGATGATCCCCGTGGATGACGTATATTTTGCGTTGATCAATAACAATGTTATCGATATAAGCAGGTTTGATTCGGAAAATGCCCATCCCTATGAAAAGAAGGTATATCAGATCTTCCTGGAGCGCAGGGAGAAGGAGCTGGAGAAGCTGAGAGAGGAGCTTCTGGAAAAAAAGACTCCCTACAGAGATCTGCCTCCGGAATATCAGGTTTATGAGAGCTATATCGTACAGCGCCTCAATTCCTCAAACCTGGGGATCATACTGTCCTCACAGGTAAACAGGGAGGATCCCACCTATATAGCCTGGGCTATAGACGAGACCATCTCTCTGCATGAATATCTTAAGTACTGTCTGTCCCAGGACTGGATCGATATAGGCAAATTCAATACTTCCTCGGAATATCTTGACTCGGAGGAGGTCTATGCTAAGCTTGTAGATTATATCCTTGAGGAGCTCTCGGAGGATCAGGGCTTTTCCAAAAGGCTGTACAAATATATGATCAGGGATAACGATATCTCGGGCAGGGATATCTGTATGCTCCTTTTCGAACAGAACGTGGTATATGCCACCGGTTCTGAAAAGAGCGAAGTCGAAAACGGCATAAAGAATCCCTATGATTTTATGATCAATAAGATCGCCAATATAGAGATCTCTCCCAAGCAGCTGGCGCTGGATCCCTGTTCGGGCTCCTGTGTGGTAATGAATATGGACGGAGAGGTTCTTGCCTGCGTGACCTATCCGGGGTATGACGCAAACCGTCTTACGAATACAATAGATTCGGCCTATTATGCCAGCCTTATGTCGGATCTGTCGAGCCCTATGTATAATAATGCCACCCAGCAGATGACCGCTCCGGGCTCCACCTTTAAAATGGTGAGCACGGCTGCCGGGCTTGAAGAAGGGGTTATCAATATAGGAGAAGGCCTGTATTGCCAGGGTGTATACAGGATAGAGCCATTAAATATCGAGAAGACCTGCTGGGTATATCCCGGAGGCCACGGACGGCTTGATTCCACCCATGCCATCGAAAATTCCTGCAACAGCTTCTTTTATGAGGTGGGCTACCGCCTAAGTACCAACTTAAGAACCACAAAGTACAACGAGCAGGAGGGTCTTAACAGGCTCAAAAAATATGCGGATGCGTTCGGGCTTACGGAAAAGACAGGCATCGAAACGGAGGAAAATGACCCCAAATTTTCAGATACGCTCCCCATCGATTCCGCCATAGGACAGGGCTCTCACAACTATACGACCATAGGCCTTGCAAGGTATGTAAACGCCATAGCAAACGGCGGGAAATGCTACAATATTTCCCTTGTAAAAAGAGTCGAGACTCCTGACGGGCAGGTAGTAAAGAGGAGCTTTTCCACCGTAAGAAATATCGTAGAGCTCAAGGATTCCACCTGGGATTCCATTAAAACCGGAATGAGGCTGGTCGCCATGAACAAGACAGCTTCCTTAAGGGAACTGGAGCTTACCACCGCGGGCAAGACAGGAACGGCCCAGACGTCAAAATCCAGGACGAATCATGCGCTCTTTTTAGGATATGCGCCCTTTGAGGAACCGGAGATCTCAGTGGCGGTCAGGATAGCTTATGGTTATACCTCGGCAAATGCCGCGGCTCTTGCGGCGGATGTGTTCAAGTATTATTTTAAGCTTGAGGATGTGGATACACTGTTGAGCGGTGTTGCAGATGCTTCCGAGCAGGAGGTCATTGACGATTAAGGCAGCTTTATTGTATATATTAGGTTTACATAACTGTTTCGAACAGAGGAGAAATACGGAAAGAATATGAATGAGGTCGTGATCAAAAAATATCCCGACGGTCTGTCGGTCATCCTAAATCCGGACATTCCCTTTGAGTCCCTCTATACAGCCGTGGGAAGGAAGTTTCGTGAGTCGGCGTCCTTTTTCGGCAGCGCAAGGCTGGTCATCTCCTTTGAGGGACGGGAGCTTGACACGGAGGAGGAGCGTCTGCTTACCGATGTGATAAGCGATAATACGGATCTTACCATCCTTCACATAATGGGGAGTGATGATGGCAAAAACAGGCAGTATTTCAGGGCGGGAAGCAGATACCTCGGTTCAGGGGACAAATGCTTATCACGCTTCTACAAGGGAACGGTCAGGGCAGGAGAGGTCATTGAATCGGATACGGATATAATCGTCCTCGGAGACGTAAATCCGGGCGGAGAGGTGAACTCAAAGGGGAATATACTGATCCTGGGTACTCTTTACGGAACTGCCAAAGCGGGGAATGGCGGCAATAGCGAAAGTTTTGTCATAGCCCTTGAGCTTCGCCCCGTGAGAGTCTCCATAGGGGACAAATCCGTCACCCAGTTTGCCAGAAGAGGGATATTCAGGGCCAAGAGCGCTCCAAAGATAGTATATGAAAAGGACGGAAGCCTCTGCATCGATGAGATCAGCCCTGAAAACGCGGAAAAACTGGAGCTGGGAATGACCGGCCTTATCACTCCAAAGCCAAAGGTTGATGATGAGAACAATATTTGAAAACTATAATTTCAGAAAATACAATGTTTTTCTGATCCTTTGCTGTACGGGGGCGGCAGTGCTGGGGATCCTTCTTATAGGAAGCGCCAAATCAGATCTGCAGGTCCGTCAGATACAGGGACTGGTTATAGGGCTTGTGGTCATGTTGGCGGCTTCGCTGGTGGATTACCACTTCATTCTGAAGTTTTACTGGGTCATCTATGCGGTCTCGATAGCCCTTCTGCTTATGGTAAGGCTGTTCGGCGACAGCGGCGGAGGCGCGAAAAGGTGGTTTGAGATCGGAGCCCTTCGTTTTCAGCCCTCGGAGCTTGTCAAGATATTATTGATTTTATTTTATGCACAGTTTATCATGAAGCATAGAGCGGCAATAAATTCACTCAGAATGATACTGGCCTGCATCGTGCTGATCCTTCCGCCGTTTTATCTTATATTTGACCAGCCGGATCTTTCTACCTCTATCATGATACTGGCTATCTTCGGAACCGTTATGTTCATCGGCGGTCTGAGTTATAAGGTCATACTGCCTGTTATCGCGCTGGGGGTTCCCGCTGCCATCCTTTTCTTTAATCTGGTGATAAAGGAAGGGCAGACCATATTGAACGATTTTCAGCAGAAGAGGATACTGGCCTGGCTCAAACCGGAGGAATACGCTTCGACCGAGGCCTACCAGCAGCTGAATTCCATTACCGCCATCGGTTCGGGGCAGCTTCACGGCAAGGGCTTAAATAACAATGTTATCAGTTCGGTGAAAAACGGTAACTTCATTTCCGAGGCCCAGACAGATTTTATTTTTACTATTGCCGGAGAAGAGTTGGGATTTATCGGATGCTGTGCTATAATAATATTGCTGTTTGTTATTGTCCTGCAGTGCATTCTTATCGCCGCGAGGGCAAAGGATGAGGCAGGGAGGATAATAGCCGGCGGAATGGCAGGGCTCATAGGCTTTCAGACCTTTATCAACATCGGGGTCACTACCATGCTGCTTCCTGATACAGGCCTTCCGCTTCCGTTCTTCAGCTATGGGCTTACGTCACTGGTCAGTATCTTCATCGGAATAGGGGTCTGTCTGAATGTAGGGCTTCAATCGCATGATCTCTTTGAATGATACAGGCAAAGCATATTTGGGAGGTTATATATGAATATTGGGCTTATAGCTCATGATTCCAAAAAAAAGCTCATGCAGAATTTCTGCATCGCTTACAGAGGTATTCTTGCAAAAAACACACTGTTTGCCACGGGCACGACCGGAAGGCTGATAGAAGAAGTCACGAATCTTTCTATTCATAAATACCTTGCAGGGCATCTTGGGGGCGAACAGCAGATCGGCGCTCAGATCGAACAGAACGAGATCGACCTTATGATTTTCCTAAGAGACGCTCTTTCTCCGAAGTCCTCCGAGCCTGACGCAAATTATATTATGAGGCTCTGCGACATTCATAATATCCCGTTTGCGACTAACCTGGCAACGGCTGAGCTGCTCATCAATTCACTGGACAGAGGGGATATGGAATGGCGTGAAATGTACAAATAGGAATTTTTTTATCCGTATCGCATATGCGGTGCTTACGGCGTCCATTCTTTTTATCCTTTCAGGCTGCGGGAACAGGTATGAAATGCCTTTTGATATTGAAAATCCTCTTTCAGCATATACGCTGGATTCAAATCTGAGCATGGAAACCGCAAAACCTTTTACGGCTGATCTGTGCGTGGCAGGAGGGGACATCCTTCCTCAGGGGCTTGCGATCCCGGAAGGGTCGGTTGAAGGGCTGTTTAACAGGAAGGAGCTGAAAACCGAGGCAGCCAAAGGGATCTTTGACCGTATGAATCCCGCCAGCCTCACAAAGATCATGACTGCTCTTATCGCGCTGAAATACGGGAAGCTCGAGGACACCCTGGTTGCATCGAAAAATGTGCTTATAACAGAGCCCGGAGCTCAGGTCATACCTCTTAAGGAAGGGGACAGCATGACCCTTGATCAGGCTCTGCACGCTCTTTTGCTGTATTCAGCCAATGATGTCGCGGTTTTGATAGCGGAATATATCTCGGGCTCATCCGAAGCCTTTGCCGAGCTAATGAACAAGGAGGCGAAGGCCCTTGGCGCTACCACAACAAACTTTGTAAATCCAAGCGGTCTGACCGATGAAAACCATTATACAACGGCCTACGATCTCTACCTGATCTTTAACCAGGCGGTTGGAAATGATAAATTTGTTGAGATAATAAGTACTCCGGAATATTCCTTTACCTACTATGATGCGGCGGGAAATACGAAGGAGTTAAACGTTAAGAACTCAAATCTCTATCTTGAAGGAAGCAAGACGGCTCCGGAAGGGATCACCGTGACAGGCGGAAAGACGGGAACCACAAACGCCGCCGGCTCCTGCCTTATTCTGCTTGCCCAAAATGAGCAGGGTACGCCTTTTATCGCTGTTGTGCTTAATGCGGCGGGAAAAGATGAGCTCTATGGACAGATGAATCTCCTTCTCGATCAGACTCACTAAAAAAGGTCCTTAAGTCAATGATTGTATTTTGTGCCAAAATACATTAAAATATATACAGATGACTGGTGGAAGGCCCGGGAGGCCTTGCAGCGCAATAAACAAAGGAGGGCAACGTATTGATACAGTTAATTGTCGGAGACAAGGGAAAGGGCAAGACAAAGTACCTGCTTGAGAACGTGAACAACGCTGTTTCTACTACAACGGGAAATATCGTATATCTTGATAAGAATTCCAAGCACATGTATGAGCTTAAAAATAAGATACGTCTTATCAACGCTTCGGAATATCCTCTCGAGACTACCCAGGAGTTCCTTGGTTTTGTATGCGGGATAGTTTCGCAGGATCATGACCTTGCCCAGATGTATTTTGACAGCTTTCTGGATGTGGCCTTTGTAAGATCGCATGATGAAGTGGAGGCACTGATAAAAAGGCTGGAGAAAATTTCCAATCAGTTTACGGTCGATTTTGTTATCAGTATGTCAATGAATGAAGCAGAGCTTTCGGATTATCTAAAGGCTATGGTCATAGTTTCGTTATAATACGGGAAACAGCCTCGTGATACTGATACGGGGAAACGCATTCATTCAGAGCTTTTGGTCTGAATGCGTTTCCCTTTGTGTTGATATGGCGTAAAGGAAGTTACCATGGATGGTAAACAATAAGGAACTGCAGCAGAATTACCTGAGTCAATTCGTTGCAGTCCCTGACCAAAGGAAGGCAGTTTGGCAGGCAAAAGGGGAAAGAAAAACAGAAGGGGAAGACAAAATCAGAATCAGAAGGTAGTAAAGTACAGACCTCCCTTGAATATAAATCTGGGAGGTATTATCTTTGCTGTCCTTTTTGTATACATTATTGTCGTCGTCGTATCCTATTTCCGGAGTACTCCCATCACTCCCTATGAGGTACAGCTGGGGTCGCTTGCGGTAAACAATACCTACGTGGGCCTGGCGCTTCGGTCTGAAACCGTGGTCATGAGCAATGCTACCGGCTATGTGAATTACTATGCCAGGGAAGGGGAACGTGTATCAAAAAATGCGATGGTATATACCGTTGATTCCTCCGGAGAGATATCCGAAATGCTCAGCAAGGAAAATGAAGGTGAGACGATATTGTCGGATGAGGATATGAGCGAGCTGAAAACTCAGATCTCCTCTTTTTCCAATTCCTTCTCGCCGGTTTCGTTTCTGGATACCTATGATTTCAAATTTGACATAGAGGGCACGGTGGTAAAGCTTGCCAATTATAAGGTGCTTTCCGGGATAGATACTCTTTCGGCGGCGAAGCTTGCCGATTCCGTAAGCTTCGGATATGCGGGAGATTCGGGGATAGTAGTGTACTCTAATGACGGTTACGAACAGCTCACTCCTGAGGAGGTCACCGTAGCCAGCTTTGACCGTGAGGCCTATGAAAAGAAGCAGTTTCACAATAATGACCTTATAGCCGAGGGCGAGCCTGCATATAAGCTTATTACCAGTGAGAACTGGAGCATCGTAACACAGATCGACGAGGAAAAGGAAAAGGAGCTGGAGACGGAGGATTATCTTGAGGTAAGGTTCCTTAAGAACAATTATACCTCCTGGGCCTCGGTTTCAACCTTCAGGCAGGACGGTCAGATATTTGCAAGGCTTGATCTGAATAACTCGATGATCTCCTTCGCTACCGACCGCTTTCTTGAGATAGAACTGCTTTCAAACGCCGAGGAGGGGCTTAAGATCCCGAATTCCGCCATAGTCGAGAAATCCTTTTATCTTATACCGGTGGAATACCTGGTAAGCGGTGACAACAGTGACGAGACCGGCTTTATGCGTGAGACTTATTCCGAGGACGGCAGCGTTTCGGCGGAGTTTGTAAAGGCAACGATCTACAGTCAGACCGATGAGGATTACTATGTGGACGAATCCGTGTTCTCCATCGGAGATTATGTGGTGATGCCCGATACGGGCGAGAAATATCCGGTGAGCAAACAGGGAACCCTCATTGGGGTTTATAATATCAACAAGGGTTATGCGGATTTCAAGCAGATAACCATACTCTACCAGAATGAAGAGTATTCCATAGTCAAATCAAATACCGAATACGGGCTCAGTGTATATGATCATATAGTGCTGAAGGGTGACAGCGTTAACGAAAACGATTTTATCTATGAATGATGAGGCTTACAGTTTATGTTAAAGGACAATCTTCTCAGAGTGCGGGAAAATATAGAAACGGCTTGCAAACAGTCGGGAAGGGATATCGACAGCGTTTCTCTAATCGCTGTCTCCAAAACAAAGCCGACAGAGATGATCAGGGAAATATATGACCTTGGAGTCAGGGATTTCGGAGAAAACAGGGTTCAGGAGCTGACGGCGAAATATGATCAGCTTCCCTCCGATATCAGATGGCATCTGATAGGACATCTTCAGACAAATAAGGTAAAATACATCATAGATAAGGTTTATATGATCCACAGCGTGGATTCCTTAAGGCTTGCTCAGGAAATCTCAAAGGAGGCCCAAAAGCACAAAATTACCGTGCGGATATTGATCGAGGTCAACGTTTCGGGGGAGGAGAGCAAGTTCGGGGTAACGGTTTCCGAGACCGAAGAGCTCGTCCGGAATATTTCGGTCATGCCGGGGTTACAGATCATGGGACTCATGACTGTGGCACCATATGTAGAGGATCCCGAAGAGAATTCCACAATATTTTATAATTTGAAGCAATTATCCATTGACATAGGAAGGAAAAAAATAGATAATGTATTAATGGATGTTTTATCAATGGGCATGTCGAACGACTATGTCACGGCCATAAAAGAGGGGGCCACGCATGTCCGTGTAGGAACGTCAATCTTTGGAGAGAGGGATTATACCGCCTGAAAAGGGAAAGCCTTTGATTCAGGGTATAGAAACGGCAGGGCCGTTAATACATGATTACGCGGAGGAATTCTTTGATTTCCTACGGAAGGAAGAGGTTTAGTTATGGCATTTTTGGATAAGTTACTGGATTCCATCAGGGTTAATGACGACGATTATGATGATGACGAATACTTTGATGAGGACGATTATGAGGAACCCGCTTCGGCCAGAAGGCCCAAAAAATCGATCCGTTCCGCAACCATAGATGACGAGCCGGAGGAGAAGGCTCCCAAGAAACCGAAATATACGGCTTCCCTGAGGCATAATGCCAAGACCACGTCAAACGGCAATTCGGTGGTGGTAGTCAAGCCTACATCGGTGGACGAATCCCGGGAGATCACGGATACTCTGCTTGATAACTGTACCGTAGTGCTTAATATGGAAGGGCTTGATATGGATGTGGCACAGCGTATCATCGATTTTGCATCGGGTTCGACCTACGCCATCGGAGGAAATCTCCAGAAGATCTCCAGCCATATTTTCATCATTACTCCCAAAAGCGTGGATATTTCAGGTGATTTCCAGGAGATCCTTTCCGGAGCTTTTGACTCGCCGATCGCGGCGCTCCAGAACAGGTTCTGATAAAGGCTTTATAAGAAATGCGATCCGGAAAGCTGATTGGATCGGTAAGCCCTTTGCGCAAGGCAGAGGGCTTTTATAATAAG
>DNAD01000267.1:0-2149 GCA_003484785.1 Lachnospiraceae bacterium | reverse complement strand
AGTTACCCGTGAATCATAGTGAGATAAGGTAAAAAAATGGAAAACAGACTGCCGGTTGCCTTAAACGGAGAAAAATGTTACGAAATCTTATTTGAGACCTCTTTTGAGGCCTTGCCGGGCGAGCTTTTAAAAATGTATGACAGCTCCAGAAAGCTATGCATCATAACGGATTCCAATGTTTCGGTACTTTACGCCGATGAGGTTTCACGCCTCCTCTCCGAAAGCTTTGATAATGTATCCGTTTTTGAGTTCCCGGCAGGGGAGGAGAGCAAGAATCTGACGACAGTGACTGCCGTCTACAGGTTCCTTGTAGAGAACAGCTTTAACAGAAGGGATGTGATCATTGCCCTCGGGGGAGGGGTATGCGGAGACCTGTCAGGGTTTGCTGCCGCCACTTATATGAGAGGCATCGATTTTATCCAGATTCCCGTTTCCCTCCTTTCAATGGTAGACTCCAGCATAGGAGGAAAGACCGGGGTGGATCTCGACGCCTATAAGAACATGGTAGGTGCTTTTTACATGCCCCGATTGGTTTACATAAATATTTCAACCCTTTCCAGCCTTCCCGACCGTCAGTTTTCATCGGGCATGGCAGAGGTGCTCAAGGCAGGGCTTATTAAAGACGGGGAGTTCTATGAGTGGCTTATCAATAATTTTAATGAGATCATGGATATGGATCCCGAAGCTCTTACGAAGATGATATATGAAAGCGTCAATATTAAAAGGCTTGTGGTTGAAGAGGATCCTTACGAGAAGGGCGAACGTGCCAAGCTTAATTTCGGACATACTCTCGGACATGCCATTGAGAAATATTATGATTTCCGGCTTACCCACGGAGAATGCGTGGCGCTTGGCAGCATAGCATCGGCTTTTATTTCCTATAAAAGAGGTGATCTGAGCACGGAGGAGTTCTACGAGATCAGGGATATGTTCGTTCCCTTCGGCCTTCCAATAAGCTTTCCGGATGAGATCCCGGATATCAATAAGATCATAGCTCTTACAGGGTCGGATAAGAAAAATGATGAGAAGGGGCTTAAATTCATCCTGTTAAATAAACCGGGCTCCTGTGTCATCGTCCGTGATGTAACGGACGGGGAAATGAAGGAAGCTCTTTCGGAATTGGTTGTGGATGAAGAAGAATGATAACTGTTTTGTACAGTTACGGATGATAATGACATCAGGGTGGAATAAACCTGTGCAGAGGATAAAGTGTTATGAAAAAGGGAACGAGGATCTTTATTGATATTCTTGTGATCGCAGTGCTTGTGGTCATCGACCAGCTTACCAAACAGGCTGCCGAGGTCTATTTAATGGACAGACCCGCTTATGATATAATCCCGGAGGTCCTTCAGCTGTATTATCTGCCCGGAGGGAATACCGGAGCGGCCTGGGGGCTGTTTTCCGGGCATCAGCTTCTGTTCATTACAGTAACCATAATGGTAGTTGCGGGTATTATCCTTGTCCTTGTAAGGATGCCTTTGGATAAGAAGTATTCGATACTCAGGGTCCTGCTTGTCTTTATCGCCGCCGGCGGGATCGGGAACATGATAGACCGGGCGCTCTTAGGCTCTGTAAGGGATTTTATCTATATAAAGATCATTAACTTCCCGATCTTTAACGTTGCCGACATGTATGTTTCCTGTTCGGTAGTGATAATGCTGTTCGTCTTCCTTCTCAAGTACAAGGATGAGGATATAAAGGAGCTGGAGGATTCCATCAGACTTAATAAACAGAAGACCCCCGCATCGGATTCATAGATCATGTACGACTATTATTTTGAGATCACAGACGAGAACTGCGGCCTTCGGGTAGACAAGCTTCTTGCTGTTTCATGTGAGGGACTGTCACGTTCGTATATCCAGAAGCTGATAAAGGATGGGAAGGTTCTGCTTAACGGTCAGGTCTGCAAGGCAAGCACCGTCACCTCGGAGGGGGACAGGGTGTTGCTTTATGCCCCGGAGCCGGTCACTCCCGATATCCTTCCGCAGGATATCCCTCTTGACATTCTGTATGAGGACGGGGATGTCATAGTTGTGAACAAGCCCAAGGGAATGGTGGTGCATCCTGCCCCGGGACATTACAGCGATACACTGGTAAATGCCCTGCTTTATCACTGCAGCGATCTTTCGGGAATAAACGGGGTTCTGCG
>DNAD01000256.1 GCA_003484785.1 Lachnospiraceae bacterium | reverse complement strand
GCTTGTCGCAGGTATCCTTGAGCTCCGCGAAGGTAGTGGGAACCTTGGCGCCTGCTGCCTCAAAGAGCTTCTTGTTATATACCATGTAGTAATCGGTAGTTGTGTCATAATAGGTAAGACCGTAGTTTACGCCGTCAACACCGGTCTGCTCGGCGGAGAAAACGCTGTAGACATCGGCCCAGGGCTCATTTGAAAGGTCTACCGCATTTTCCTGTACATTATAGGTGGTCTTTAACGCAAAGCCTGACTGAGCTCCCCAGATATCAGGGCCCTCACCTGCGTTCAAGCGGGTAAGCAGCAGATCCTGATACTGATCCGCGGGAACGATCTGGTAATCCACATGGATGCCGGTCTGCTCCTCAAACTTCTTGCCAAGCTCCTGCTCGGAATCCTCAACCCAGTCCTGGCTTGCCATAACGGTGATGGTGGTTCCTGCGGCAGAGCCCTCATCGGAAGGGTCGGCCTCTTCGGCAGCTGCCTCCTCGGCAGGAGCTTCCTCAGCGGCTGCGGGAGCGCTTGCTGCAGGGGCTGCAGCGCCCATATCCGGGGCGGCACAGGCTGCAAGGCTCAATGCCATGGCAGAAGTGAGCAGAAGTGCTAATGCTTTCTTTTTCATTTTGTTTCCTCCTTCATAAATAATGATATTGTTACGGCGTCAGAAGAACCTGCGCCGGTGTAACCGTTGTGCCGATCCGTCTTTCGGACCGGATCATTTCCTGTATAAAGCTCCTAACCCTTGACCGCCCCTGCGGTCTGTCCTCCGACTATGTATTTCTGTCCCAGCAGATAAATGATGATGACCGGAGCGCAGGTAAGCAGTACATCCGCGCAGATCAGGTTCCATTTCATCTCGAACTGTCCGAAGAAATTATATACCGCAAGAGTCATGGGCCACTTGTCAGAGCTGTGCAGGAAATACAGGGGCATCATGAACTCATTCCAGCAGTTTAAAAAGCAAAGGACTCCCGAGGTTACCACAGCGCTCTTCAACATGGGGAACACTATCCTTGTATACAGCGCCATGGGCCCGCACCCGTCTATTACCGCCGCCTCGTCAAGCTCCACGGGGATCTTTGAGACAAAGCCGTAGATGAGGAAGACCGTGAAGGGGGTCTGCATCGCCGTATAGAGAAGGATGATCCCGGGGGCGGTATTTGTCAGATGAAACATCTGCATCGTTCTGGTAAGAGTTACATAGTTGACCGGGATGACCATTCCCAGGACAACATACATATAAAGCGCCGACATTCCGCCGCTCCGCCTCCTGGAGAATACATAGGAAGCCATGGCAGCCAGAAATACCGTGATAACCGTACCCGCTCCGGCGTAAAGCAGGCTGTTGAAGAAGCTCTGTACAAGCTTTCCCTTCTCGATCACGACCGCAAAGTTTGAAAAATTCCAGGTCTTTGGAAGGGCAAGTGTCATGTTAAGGGTCTCCCCGTCAGCCTTAAAGGCATTTAAAAATACCAGCATGAGCGGTATGATCACGAGAAGTGAAGCAAACCATGCAAGTACGTTTTTCAGAAAGATCTGAACCGCTTTATGTGCTTTCGAGCTTACCATTATTCCACCACCTCGTCCTTCGTAAGTACCTTAACCATGAAAAAGCCTGTGAGCAGCATGAATATAAACAGCACCGAGCTTATGGTGGTGCCCTCCGCGTAAAGACCCTTGCTCATCATCTTATACACCGCGGTATAAAGAACCTCCGTCCTGTGTCCCGGCCCTCCGTTTGTAAGGGCATATACCATATCGAAGATCTTCAGGCCGTAGATCACGTTTAGAACAAGGGTAACGGCCAGGGTCTGCCTTAACATCGGAAGGGTGACATATCTGAATCTCTGCCAGGCTCCTGCCCCGTCTATGGCGGCCGCCTCGAAATAGGTATCGGGGATGGCAAGGATACCGGCTATCAGCAGAGTCATTATATAACCTACGCCTCTCCAGATATCAACGGCCATGACCGAATAGAAGGCGATCTTCGGATCCACCAGCCATTTTCTCGTAAGAAAATCAAGACCGACAGTTCTTAAGAATTCATTTAAAAAGCCTGTTTTGGGATTTAAGATCGAGGTGAACACCAGACCCGTTACCAGGATCGGGAATACGGAAGGCATATAGAGGATGCCGCGGTGAAAATTCTTGAATTTGATGTTTTTTGAAAGCGCCACCGCAAAAAGAAGGCCGAGCCCGGTCTTTGCGATGACCGTGATGATAGTGAACTTAACGGTATTTGTTATATAGGTAAGGTAATCGTTTTCACTGGAAAAAACAGCGGCAAAATTTTTAAAGCCCACAAAATGGATCTCTTTGGAGTATGCCGACCAGTCGGTAAAGCTGTAACAGATACCCATAATACCGGGCATCACGCTGAGCAGTGTATAGATGAGCACCGCTCCTAAGGCAAAATACCATGGATAGATCCTGGATTTGTTCATTTTTTCCTCCCTGAACCCTGCTGTCTTTGGTAAAGCTGTGAAATAAGTACAGCTATCCCTTTCCGACATGAAGCTTTTTGTACAGTATAACCAGACTCCGTGTCATCTTCCATGCAGTTTTCGGGAATTATTATGGACTTTTTTAACCGGTGCAAAAGCAGCACCTTGAAATTATACACAGTCTGTCTGGCTGCGGCTGCAGCTTACCGCTCACAGCGTGCCCTTCCTGCGCCAGGCGGTGGGGTTTTCCCCGGTCTCCTTTCTGAAGGTACGGCTGAAATAAAACTGATCCGGATAGCCCGTAAGCTCCCCCACCCTGGCCACGGGCTCATTCGTGGATATCAGAAGCCTCTTGGCCTCATTTATCCGAAGGGCCGTGAGGAACCTGCTGGGGGATTCGCCATAGGCCCTTGAAAATACCTTGCTTAAATAGGCGGAGGTGATCCCCAGGCGGGAAGCGATCTCTCCCATATCCACCTCTTCCCTGTAATGCCTTATAAGATACTGCTCCAGATATGAGGCCAGCTCCTCGGCGCTCTTTCCCGATGCCGCCTCATCACCGGGCAGCTCATAGAGCCCGGACAGCTTAACCGAAAGCTTTCCCAGCACGCCCTCCAGCTCCTCGTCCGAAACGGGCTTTAACAGATAGTCAAACACTCCCTGTCTGAGCGCTTCCTTGGCGTAATCAAAATCGGCATAGCCCGAAAGGATCACGCACGCCACATCGGGATAATGCTCACGGATCTCCCCCGAAAGCGCAAGACCGTCCATCTCCGGCATTCTTATGTCCGTAAAGACCACATGGATATCGTTTTCCGAAAGCGCCTTTAAGGCAGACCGCCCATCCGGGCACTCGGCCGCGACCTGAAAGCTTTTATCAAGCTCCGATATCCTTCTGCCCAGTGACTGCCTTAAATGAAACTCGTCATCTGCCAACAGGACGTTATAATGCTCGATCCTTCTCATGTACGTGCCCTCCCACGGTCACAAAAGCCCCGCCCTCTTTTCTGTTTCCGAAATCAAAGATAAAGGGGATCCCGTCCAGAAGATAGAGGCGGATAAATATGTTCAGTATCCCCATGCCCTTTATCTTAAGGCTCGGAAGAGTTCCGGTCTCAAGGATATCATCCATTGACGAGCGCAGATGCCTGTCCACCTCCTCTTCAAACCCTCCTCCGTTGTCGTAAACCGTTACGGCCCAGTCATCCCCTGCCCTGTGCCCCTCTACCCTTATCTCCCAGGGCGGGAGCTTTTTAGTGACCGACTTTACGGCGTTCTCTACCAGGAGCTGAACGCAGAGCTTGGGTACCATGCAGTCAAGGATATCGTCATCGATCTCGTAAACGTAATTCAGATCCTCTCCGTAGCGCCTCTTCATTATGTTTAAGTAGATATCTACCTGTTCCATCTCTTCCTCCACTCTCATCCTCTGCTCCCTGTTGGAGGAGATATAGCGAAGGATCGAGGTGATGTCCCCGCACATTTCCGACACCTGTCCCACCTCGCCCTCGCTTGCAAGCTCCGCTATGGTGGAAAGGGAATTATAGAGAAAGTGGGGGTTCATCTGTGCCTGAAGCGCCAGCATCTGTGCCTGCAGCTCCTGCTCCTTAAGGGTCAGCATGGTCCGGGCAGCGCTCTCCTGATAGCTTATATTGTTATTAAGAGAATCTCTCAGGGCATCGATCTCCCTTATCCCGGTATCGGAAAGCTCAAGCTTCTTAAAGTGTCCCTTATCCCGGTCAGATAAAAAATCGTACATCCTTCTCAGAGGATCGGAAAGCTTACCCGAAAGAAAGGCAGAGATCAGAAGGGAAGCCGCGAATACAAGAAGCACCGCCGGGATCCCCGTAAGGAGGTTTCGGTATACATAAGCCATGAATTCCGAACGATCCACCGCAGAGCTTATGGTAAGGTCATAGTCCTTTACCTCGGTAAAGGTGACATACTGCTTTCTGCCGGTCAGGGCATTGACAATTTCGGCGCTTTTTTCGTCCCCCTCCCTCTCTGAAAGATAATCAAAAACCTGCCCTTCGGGATACAGCCTGTCCCCCTCCGGGTCATACACCGCAAGCTCCGGCTCGTAGGGAGCGGCCTTTGAGATGACGGAGGAGAAAAACCTGTCATAGCGCTCCTTTACGCCTATAAAGCCCATGGGGATATGAAATTCGTTATAAAACATCCTGTAGAGGGAAATATACAGAGTATCAGGGTCAAAGCCGGAGGCTTCGGAAACAAGCTCATCCTTCTCGGGCGCCGTTATCACGCACCTGCCCTTCTTATCAACGGCCTCCTCATACCAGCCGCAGGAGTCTATCAAAACGTTCAGGTCTCCGTTGTAGCTTCCTACCCCGTAGCCTCTTCCGTCCATCCCGTAGACATTCAGCTGCAGCACGTCAAAATTAAAGCCCTTTAAGCGTATCAGCTGTGAGGCAAGCTCTCCCCTCACCTGATTGCGGCGGAAGGGCGTGATGTCCTCACCGTATTCCAGAAAGGCGGATTTCATTTCATCAGACTCGATGGAATAAAGCAGGATCGTATCCATTTCCCGAATGCCCTGCCTGAGGCTTACGGCAGTGCCCCCGGAGACGGCGGCAAGGCTCTCTTCGGCCTGCCTGCGCAAGGTCCTGTACTGAAGGAACATATAGATGACAGAGACCCCCAGGAAGATGGCGGTCGCCAGAATGATGAAATATGTGGATAAAATGGTCCGGATACTTCTGTTTTTCATTAAAGCCCGATCTCCAGCTTTTTCTCAGAGCTTATTCCCGTTCTTGACAGTTACAGTGCACGTATAATCCACATTTTCTATCGTAGCCTTTATGACAGCCGTGCCTGCAGCCAGCGCCGTAACCCTTCCCCTGCTGTCCACCGTGGCCACTCTGGTGTTGGTGCTGCTCCATACCGGAGTCAGCTTTGTATGCTTCATCTTCAGGTTGAACCTTGCTCCCACCAGCATGCTTATCCTTTTCCGGCTTATCTTCGGGATCACGACCTTAACTCTTATGGAATAGACGGCGGCATCGCTTCCTTCTCCGAATACAGCGCTTATTTTTGCCGTACCGTTCTTCTGAGCGGTAACAAGGCCGGAAAGAGTGTTTACCGAGGCCACCCCCACATCGGAGGTCCGCCAGCTTGTAGGCTTAAGTCTTGTGTCAAGGTAAGCTGCGGCGTTAAAAAGCTGTCCGTATTTTGTCAGCTTTACCTTTTTAACGGTAAATTTCGGCTGTACGGCCTCAACATTGATCTCATGCTCCACCTCCCAGTGATCCCCTCTCCTTACATAGGCGCAGATCCTGAATGTGCCGGGCTTTAAGGGCTTGAACATCGTACCGTCGACCACAACGTTTTTTTCCGGGGATATGCTGAATCTTTTGTACATAGTACCCAGCAGTGATCTCATATCGAGCCTTTCGTTTACCGCCACGACCACCTCGGATACCATGCCCCCGGAATTATAATGCAGCACCGCATTATACAGCGAATCATTGCAGGTGCCTATCGTTATCCTGCTCCATTCCTTCTGTGAACCGTTATAGTAGATATCGTTAACTGCGGTCTTATAGCTGCCGCTCTCCACCTCGGAAGCAGTATTAAAGGTATAAGCGTTTATAAGCTTCAGTGAAACCGGAACCGAATACAGGGTTTTCAGAGAGGTACAGTTAACAAAGGCATATTCTCCTATGCTCGAAAGCCCTATGGAAAACTCTATGGAGCTTGCCCGTGAACCGTAAAAGGCATAGCTGTCGATGAACATCGTATTCTGATGCAGCTTTATGGAACCGGTCCTTCCCACCGCCCCCTTTATAAGCTCGCTGAAGTCCTTAGAGTAGAGATTTCCGCTGTCGGAGGCAAAAACGGTATTGTCTCCCGAAACGGTAAAGTACTCTATGGCCGGGATATCGTAAAGAGCCTTCGGAGCCAGCTCGGTCAGCGAGGCCGGAATATACAGCTCCTTTAAGCGGTCGCTGTCGAAGGCATAGTCTGCTATGGAGGTCACTCCATCCGGTATCGAGTAGTATGAATTGGTCCTTCCTCCCGGATAGATCAAAAGCTTTCTTCTTTCCTTATCGTAAAGCACTCCGTTAGCACTGACAAAATCGGAATTTGAAGAGCTGATGGAAAAGCCCGAGACCGTATCCGGAAATACTCGCGTTCCGATGCTCACAAGGTCATCCGGAAGAGAAACGCTGCCCGTCAGTGAGGTTTCCGAAAAAGCGCTGCTTCCGATCCTCTCTATGGAGTCTGCCATGTCAGTCCCGGACAGAGCTTCAAAGCCGTAGAAGGCATAGGCAGGTATGGAGGTAATACCGCTGTCAAAGATGGCAGAGGTCAGGGTGTCCTTATAGGTATTCCAGGGAAATCCCGCCTGATAGGCGCTCTCCTCCCAGAGCGCTCCGCTTCCGCTGAAGGTTATTACATTGTCGGAGATGCTATAAAACGCATCATCCCCGCATTGTTCGTAATCATCCCTCTCAATAAGCTCATCCCCCGCTTCCGTAGCCCCGACAGGAAGAGAAAGCGCCATGACGACATAAATGGCCGTAAGAAACCTGATTATGCTTTTACCTGATATTAATCTTCTGATCATATTCGTATCCCCTCGGTGATCCTGTTTTTAAATGACAGCAGTGTGCTTGCTCTGAACTGCGCCTTTTTTTATTGTACCACAGGCCCTTCAAAAAAGCGAGATTACAGCTCACTGTTCCCGGCCGGCGGAGGACACAGCCTTGTTCACAATTTTTTCACAATTTTTATTAGCACTCACTATTGACGAGTGCTAACAGATGTGGTATAAATATGCTCAGAGAAAGGGAAAGCTTCTTTCCCGGGTAAAGGAGGAATGACTTATGTTGATGCCCAGTATTTTCGGAGAAAACTTATTTGATGATCTTTTTGACTATCCCGCAATAAGGAGACATGCAGAGCGCCCCATGGCAAAGGAGCCGGTAATGATGATGAAGACCGATGTTAAGGAGACTGCAGAGGGCTTCGAGCTTGATATAGAGCTTCCAGGTTATAAGAAGGAAAACGTTAACGCAGAGCTTAAGGACGGTTATCTCACCGTGAGCGCAGAGACCGCCTCCGAAAGCGGTGATAAGGACGAGGAAGGCAGATATATCCGCAGAGAGCGTTACCGCGGTTCCTGCAGAAGGAGCTTCTATGTGGGCGAACAGCTTACCGAGGAGGATATAAAGGCCAGGTTTGAAAACGGGGTTCTTAAGGTATCCATCCCAAAGAAGGAGGAAAAACCCAAGGTTGAGGAGAAGAAGTTCATCTCCATTGAAGGATAACAAAAACCTGCAGCTTTACAGCTGCAGGTTTTATTTTTCGCTAAAAGCTCTCCCGGGATGTTTAATCGGGGTGCTTCTCATCCCTGCATACGTAGTTGGTGGCGATGACTCCGCATGCTCTGTCAAACCGAAGCCCCTCTCCCTCCGTGGTTCTTACGCATCCTCCCGCTTCCTTTACAATAAGGGCTCCCGCAGCGAAGTCCCAGGGCTGCAGCCTTAGCTCAAAGAACAGCTCCGCCCTCCCCACTGCGACATTACACAGATCTATTGCCGCGGACCCGCCTCTTCTTATATCAAGGGATCTTTTGAAGAAATATTTTGCCCACTCAAAGGTCCTGTCAGTCAGTTCCTCATAATAGGGCGCCGTTCCTATTATCACCAGACCCTCCGAAAGAGGCTTATCCGATACCCTTATCCTCTGACCGTTAAGATATGCCCCCTGTCCGGCCTTTGCGCAGTACATCTCATCGGCATAGGGATTATACACGACTCCTATATACTGCTCGTTATTCTTAAGAAGGCCCACGGAAACGCAGCTTGCGTGATAATCCTTTATGAAATTGGTTGTCCCGTCTATGGGGTCGACGATAAAGGCATAGCCCTCGTCCACCCTGGAGTGCTCCTTTTCCTCCTCCCCGACAAAGGAGGCGCCGGGAAGGAGCTTTAAAAGCTCGCTCTGCAGCATGTCCTGAACCTTTTTATCATAGCGGGTGACAAAATTAGCGTGTCCCTCCTTACTCACCACATTGGAACGGCTCCTGTCGGCATTTAAGATAAACAATCCGCAGTCCTTTACTATCTCAGCGATCTGTTCAACAAGCTTGTCCATGGTCTCCTCCTGTAAAATCCTTTCTGTTCAGTCATCATTGATCTGACCGGTTTTGATATCCGGCTTTTCGGGAAGCCCGGCTTCGTAGCGTATGCTCAGCTCCTGATCCCTTATGCTCACCCTTGCGCCGTCCGGGACCGAGCTTGTTATAAAGGAATTGCCTCCGATCACCGCATCCCTGCCGATGACGGTATCTCCGCCGAGAATGGAAGCCCCCGAATATATTGTAACGTTATCCTTTATGGTGGGATGCCTCTTTGTCCCCTTAAGGGACTGCCCTCCTCTTGTGGACAGGCCTCCCAGGGTAACCCCCTGATAGAGCTTGACATTCTCTCCTATCACCGTGGTCTCTCCTATTACCACCCCGGTGCCGTGGTCTATAAAGAAATGTTTTCCTATCCTTGCTCCGGGATGAATGTCTATCCCGGTAGTGCTGTGGGCATATTCGGTCATTATCCTCGGTATAAGCGGAACGCCGATATCATAGAGCTCGTGAGCTATTCTGTATACAAAGACCGCGTAGAGCCCGGGATAGGAATAGATTATCT
>DNAD01000179.1 GCA_003484785.1 Lachnospiraceae bacterium | reverse complement strand
TTTTCAGACCGGATCATTTCCTTAACCCTCCCGGCAGCATCCCACATCTCTCTGTAGCTTATGCGCCTGTCCTCGAATATAAGTGCATCCCGCTCAGGCTGCAGCCCGACCTGTTCGTAGATCATATCGAGACAGGTC
The DNA here is from genome assembly GCA_003484785.1 of Lachnospiraceae bacterium. Classification (GTDB taxonomy): domain Bacteria; phylum Bacillota; class Clostridia; order Lachnospirales; family Lachnospiraceae; genus UBA2868. Next base: position 11,824 of record DNAD01000179.1, on the reverse strand, counting down.
TTTCTCGGATAGTCCCTGCTCTCGCCTGCGATCTCTCCAAGAAGAGACTCTCTCTCCTCATCCGCTACCCGTTCAAGCCCTCCTACAGTAACCTCTTCATTGTCCGTGACTCTCTGCGAAAGGCTAATAAGACGGGAAAGCAGCAGTTCCATGTATTCGGAGGGATACTCCGCGCCGTTAAAGGCAAGGCTTAAGGAAAAGCTGTTATTCCCCTCCTCTGCTACATTAAGCATGATATCATACTCAACCTGCTCGTAAAGAGGCTCTAAAACATAATCCCCCTCCTCAACCGGATAGTTTTCGTAAATGTACAGAGTTTTTATAAGGCCGGAGGAAAGCCCCGTACGCGCCCCGATCTCGCTGATTGGCGTACCTTCGAAGGGCTGCATCGAATAGTAATCCTCCTGGCGTTTCTTCATCAGCGAGAGCACTGCGGTGGTCTCATCAAATCGTACCCTCACGGGGATAGTCTGAATGAACATCCCCACCGCATTTTCTATGCCCGCAAGGGGGATGCTCCTCCCTGACACGGTCTCTCCATAAATAACATCGTTATTGAAACATTCAAAGCCCATCTGCAGCCCCCAGAGCACGCCGAAAAAGCTGCTTGCGGTAATATGGTGCTTTGAGGTATATGCCTTTATCCTTTCGCAAAGAAGCGGTGATAAGGCTTTCTCCGCCTTTTTCCCCTTCATGACCTTTGAGCGCTTTAAGCGGAAGGAATCAGGGGCCGAGCCCTCTTCCACCCCTTCCAGGTATTTCTCCCATTGAATAAGGCTCTTAGGAGCATTCCTGAGGCTCTGTTCACTGAGGTAATCCGCAAAGGAGGGATTCTGCTCTCTCTCCGCGAGAACCTTCCTGTTAAGCTCCGAATAGGAGACGCCTTCAAGCAGCTCCTTATAATAGCGCATCAGATCCTTTATAAGCGTCTGGAAGCTCCATCCGTCCAGGATACAGTGATGAGTAACGATCAAAAGCTCATTTCCTTTACATTTAACAAACCTCATGACCGGGCCGTCTAACAGGGATACGCCTCGTTTTCTCTCTGCCTTTGCAGCCTCCTCTATCGTTCTGTCCTGCTCCTCATACTCCGGAACCTGCTCTTTAAGTATTACCTGCCAGGGCTCCTCAAGGCCGTTATACACAAATCTCAGCCTGAGGGCGTCATGACGGACTGACAGCAGACGGAGCGCTTCTTTAAAGCATTCTCTGTCCCATCTTCCCTTTATAGAGAGACGATCCTCCAGATAATAGGTTCTGCTCTCAGGCTCGGTGATATAGCGGTAAAGCATTCCCTGCTGAAGAGGGGTAAGCCTTGCCACGGCATCAAGCTTTTCCGGGGGATAAAGGGAAGTAAGCTCGTTCCAGTCCTTCATCTCCATGGCCGTGCCCCTGCACAGATCCCCGGGGCCGTATACGCGACCTTCCTTTTCCGCCATAAGCGAAAGCTCCGAAAGCTCCTTGATATATTGCTCAAAGAGCCTGCCTGTCATTTCGCTGTTAAATACCGGATCATAGGTACATTCCACGGAAAGACCCTCGTCCGTGATGCGAAGATCAAAGGATATGGTTCCCGGATCACCGTTTTCGGGCGCCATTTCCTCCCCGCAGGGCTCCCCGGTAAGTAAAAATGCGTCGTAAGCTTCCGCCCGGCTCTCACCGAGATAGTTAAATACAAAGGGTGAAAGGTCGGAAATATCGTCATACAGAAGGCCATAGCCGATACCCTGATCAGGTATCCTTATAAGAGCCTCCTTAACGTTTATCACCTGCTCATCCGCTGTTTCCCCGGATTGTACAAGAAGAGGATAGACCGCAGTAAACCACCCCACGGTATGCGAGATCTCAAGGCGTTCCGAACCTTTTAACAGTCTTTCGGAATCTCCTCTCCCGTGGCTCTCCAGCTGGAATATGATCTTCTCAGGCGCACCCAGTTGTCTAAGAGCGCGCATAAGGGCCGCAAGAAGGATCGCATCCGCCTTTGAGTGATATCTTTTCCTGGCCGCGGCAAGCAGTCCCTTTGCAGTATCTGTGGGCAGAAGCCTTCTGATCCTGCCAAAGCGGTGCCCTGTCTGAGGTGTTTTTGAGCTGTCCGCATCCCGGGCGTCTTCTTGACCGTTTTGGTCAACATCAGATTCCCGTCTGAAGCTCTTCAGCCATTCGCTTAAGCTCCTGCTGCCTTCATCAAGTCTCTTATGCTGTCCCTCCCAGAAGGCCTTCCCGGGCAGAAAATCCTCGCTGTCCCTGTACTCCCACAGATACTTCGCCCATTCTCCAAAGGAAGCTGTCCTTCGTTCGATGAGGCTTTTCTCCGTTTCAGCCGGATCTCTCCCCTCTCTTTTGCTTTCCAGTATGAAGCTCAGGTCATCAAGCAGGATGCTCCAGGAGACCTCATCCACGGCATAGTGGTGGATCGTAAGGAACAGCCTCTGCTCACCATGATTTACAAACAGAGCGGCCTGAATAACCCTTCCGTCCTTCGGTGAGGTATTCTTTGCGATAGAAGTAGCTGCCTCATCCCGCTCCCTTTCACTGAGCTCATTGAAAACAGTAAGCTTTGGTTGTGCCGACTCCCGGATCATGATAGCTTCGCCCCGGCCCGCATCGCAGGCTGCGGCCATTCTTAACATCCCGTGCAGCTTTACCAGAAGCCCGATAGCTTCCTCAAGGAAGGATATTCTGTACTTATCTTTAAGCAGCAGCATTACAGACTGGTTATACCAGGAGGGCTCGGGCATTTCAGCTTTCTCAAACTGCAGCATCACCGGAGTTTTTCTTACCTCTGTAAATTCCCTGTATTCCCGATGTCCGGCCTTTTCAAGCCCCGGAGCTATCCTTCTTATCGTCCGGTATTTAAGGATCATTCCCGCATCCGCCTGATATCCCTTTCTGCGAAGGAGCGAGGCTATACGGATCGCTTTTATGGAGTCTCCTCCCATGGAGAGGAAATCAGAGGTTACGCTGACCCTGTCGAGGTTAAGGATCTCCGAAAAGGCCGAGACAAGCTCCTGCTCTTTTTCCCCGTCCGCAGCGATATATTCGGCCTCCCCGGGGCCTTCCGGCACCGGAAGGGCCCGCTTGTCAAGCTTTCCGTTTATGGTGACCGGAAGCTTTTCCAACGGCATAAGAAATCCCGGAACCATATAGGAGGGCAGCCGCTCCTCCAATAAAGTTCTAATTTCCTCTGCGCTGATCGGAGTCTCTTTCTCCGCCACATAATAGCCGCAGAGTACATCCTCTCCGGTTTTGCTCTTTTTAATCAGAACGGCTCCGTCCTTTATCCCGTCAAGAGAGCGCAGAACAGCCTCGATCTCCGTAAGCTCTATACGAAAGCCCCTAAGCTTTACCTGATCGTCAAAACGTCCGGCAAATTCCAGATTCCCGTCAGGCAGGAAACGTGCCATGTCACCGGTCCGGTACATACGTCCGCCGAAGAAGGGATCCGTACAGAACTTCTCTTCGGTAAGCTCCCTTCTGCCGAAATACTCCCTGGCAACCTGATCGCCTGAAATGCACAGCTCTCCTGCTACCGATACCGGACAGAGCCTGTCGCCGTTTAAAATATAAACCCTGGTGCCGGGCACCGGTTTCCCGATAGGCACGTTATTTTTCCCTTTTATAAGATCTTCCGTGAGAACCCCGTCCCTGCTGAACAGGAAGCTTGTGGCATTTACCGTGGTCTCTGTAGGCCCGTAGGTGTTAAAGACAGTCCGTCCCGGAGCCCATTCCCGAAGCAGCCTCCGGTCAGGCGCTTCGCCTCCCACATCCAGAAGCCGCAGGCTCTTAAAGGCCTCAGGCTCCAACAGTCTTAAGTATCCGGGTGTCAGGGAAGCAGCGCTTACTCCATGCTTTTCGCAATAGTCTGCAAGGACCTCCGGATCCTTTCTTACCTCCTCCGGGACCAGACAGAGCGCTCCGCCCACGGTGAGGATATGAAAGATATCCCATACAGACTGGTCAAATACAAAGTCGGCAAACTGCAGTACCACATCATCCCGGGTAAGACGGTAGATGTCATCATAAGCGCAAAGCAGGGCGGACAGCTGTCTGTGTTCGACAACCACTCCCTTGGGCTCACCCGTAGTTCCGGAGGTATATATCATGTAAGCCGCGCTCTCTCCGGAGCGGATACTGTCCCGAAGCTCCTGCTCATTCACGCAAACAGCTTCTTCGGTCACCGTATCACAATCCATTACCGGGATCCCTCTTTCCGCCAGATACCCCAAAGCCTCCTCCGGAAGCGCTGCAGAGGCAGTGACGACAAACGAGGGTGCCGAATCCTTAAGCAGGTAAATTATACGTTCAAGAGGATATTCGGGTGATACGGGCACATAGGCACAGCCTGAAAACAGTGTTCCCAGAATGGAAACGATCATTGAGGGACAGCGTTTTGCAAATACCACGCCCCTCCTCTCATTTGCGCCTTGAGGATCGTTTTCTGCGGTTTTCATTATTGTTCCCGCAAGCCGGAAGGCCCTTTCACACAGCTCTCTGTAGGAAAGAGCTTCATCCCCAAAGATAACCGCAGTTCTTTCAGGATCCTCCTTAGCCCGGTCAATTATAAGATCGGTCACCTTTGTGTCAGCCCGGTCTTCGCGTACTAAGGGAGCCGGCTGGAAGTCTTGCAGGAGTGTCTTTCTTTCCTCCTCATCGATCATGGAAAGCTCGCTTATCTTAAGGGCATCCTTCCCGTCAGTCACGCTCTTAAGACAGCATTTTAACAGAGTCTCAAAATGCCCGGCGGCATAACGCATATTTTCTTCGCTGAACAGGGAGCTGTCATATTCCAGATCAAAATGATAGACAGATCCGATCTTTTCCGCTTCAAGGGTAAGGTCGTACATTGCCCGTTCACCGGCATCGAATTCAAGCACCGCATTCTTACCGTCAGGCCCCGGCAGCTGTCTGTCAAGGCTCTGCATAACAAAGAGCATGTCAAAAAGCAGGCGGTCATGGGAGGTACGTTCAAAGCCCCCGGCCCCGGAAAAGCCCGAAACGACCTCCTCTAAGGAAACGCTCTGATTATCAATGGCAAAAAGCACCGTGTCGCGTACCTTATAAAGCACCTCCGGGAAGGTTTCCGTATCAGTGACCTTCACAAATAACGGGACCGTATTGACAAACATCCCCTGAAGCATATCAATCTGACCTTCATTTCTTCCATCCATCACGGTTCCGAGGATAAGCTCCTCCTTCCCCGTATAAAAATGAAGAAAAACAGAATAGACGGTCAGAAGGAACATATATGGCGTAACGCTGTATTCCCGGCAGAGCCTGTCGATTCTTTCGGAGAATTCCGCATTCAATACGCTTTGCAGATGCCGGGCCGGACGCTCTGCGCCTGATTTAAAGGGCGCATCAGTTATAAGCTGTGTCTCCTCCGCGTCGGCAAAGCCTTCCGCAAGCCTCTTAAAGGCCTCTGATCGCTTTTGGTATACGGACAAGCCCTTAAGCCTTCCCTCAAAATCGGCGTATTCCTTTTGATGAAGCAAAAGCGGCTCAAGAATCTCCCCGTTGTACAGGCTCATAAACTCCCGGGCAAAAAGGACGTTGCTTCTTCCATCGCTTATGATATGATGCCATTCGAAACGCAGCTTTTCTGCCCCGAACCTCCAGGAAAACAACGGAGCCCTGCCAAGGTCAAAGTCTCCTTCAAAAAGGCTCTTTCCCTCTGCCCGCTTTATTGCTTCTTCGATATCGGCAGCATCCGTCCCGGATATTCTCTGTCTCAGACCCTGTTTCGTGATATGAAAGCTCGTTCTCAGGCTTTCATGTCTGATAAACAGCTGCTTTAAGGTCTGTATTACTCTTTCTCTGTCGAATGCTCCATCGGTGCTTACGGTGATCCCGAGACAATAGGAAGGATCGCCCTCAGGCAGAAGGCTCTGGGCGGTGTATATCCTTTCCTGGCTGCTGCTTACCGCATAATCGTCCTGCTTCGGCAGTGCCTTTATTTCCGCCTCTTCCAAAGAGTTCTTTATGTCTGAAGACTCCTTAAGCTTAAGTATACAGTCTGCCAGATCGGATACCACCGGATGCTCCATTATATCCCGGATACCGGGCTTCACCGAAAAGGTCTCATATATTCTGAACAACAGTGTAGCCGCAGAAATGGAATTTCCTCCCAGACGAAAGAAATCGTCCCCTGCACCTGTCCTCTCCACTGACAGGATCTGCTCAAACAGCTCTGCAAGCTTTTTTTCGGTATCGTTCTGCGGTGCCCTGTATTCCCCGGTGTTCTTTCTCATTTCCGGTACAGGGAGCTTTTGTCTGTCTATCTTGCCGTTTACGTTAAGCGGAAACTCTTTCAGATGTATAAAGCAGGAGGGCACCATGTAGGAGGGCTTGGAAGAAGCGACAAGCTCGGAAAGCCTGTCCTCGTCCACAGGCTCCTCAGAAGCATAATAGGCGCACAGCGATTTGCCCTCTCCCGATCCGAAGGAGATGACCAGAACATCCTGTATCCCTTCAAAGCTCTTAATGAGAGCCTCGATCTCAGCGGGTTCGATGCGGAAGCCGCGGATCTTTATCTGCCTGTCGGCCCTGCCCATATATTCGATCAGGCCGTTCTCCATGATCCGGGCCAGATCACCTGTATGGTACATCTTCTTATATTCAGGATCCTCCGAAAAGGGGTTATCGGTAAACACCTTACCGGTCAGATCGTCATGGTTTAAATATCCCGGGCTTACATGAGGCCCCGCGATGCACAGCTCTCCGATCTCGCCGTTCCTGACCTTTTTCCCTTCGCTGTCCAGGATATATATGTCCACATCCGGCATGGGATTTCCAAGGGGAACCTTTTCGGGATAATCCTCAAGTACCGGAAACATGGTTACAAAGGCCGTGCACTCCGCCGGCCCGTACCCGTTATGGAGGGTATAGCCCTCGGGGGGCTTAACCGACACAAGAGCCTCTCCTCCCACTGTCAGATGTTTTAAGCTTGAACATTTAACGTTCATGGCAAACTGTCTGCCCAGCTGGGTAGTCATCGTTACATGTGTTATTTTATTCTCATCAAAGAATCTCCCAAGCTCCAGCAGATCAGTTCTTATCTCTTCCGGTATGATATGAACCGAGGCACCGCTTGCAAGGGGCAGAAGTGATTCCAGAATGGCAAGGTCAAAAACAAAGCTCGGATGTTCTCCCATCCGGCAATTTTCGTCCACCTCATAGTAGGAAAGATACCAGGACAAAAGCACCGAAATATTGTGCTGAGTGAGCATTATTCCCTTGGGCACACCGGTAGAGCCGGAGGTATAAAGGATCACAAAAACATCGTCCTGTGCGATGTCGTATGAGCCGGGGCCGTCGGCAGCCGGAAGCTTTTCGATATCCTCCATGAGTATTTTCCGGACGGGTTTATCGTTTAAAGTGTCCGGAATAAGTCCCATATAATCTTTTGAAACAATGACCAGAGAAGCTCCGGCTTCCTCCACCATCGCTCTTATCCTTTTTTCGGGATGAGAAGCGTCCAGAGGCTCGTAAGCAGCTCCTGTTTTAAGTATGCCCAGAGCCGTGATCGTCATATATTCGCTTCTCGGAACCAGTACAGGCACTATCTCTCCCCTGCCTGCCCCTTCCTTCAAAAGCAGTGCCGCCAACCGGTCCGTAAGAGCATCCAGCTCAGCGTAGGTATAGCTTTTTTCTTTAAAAAAGAGTGCCTCCTTATCGGGAAAACGTTTTACCGCCTCCGAAAAACACGAGAGATAAAACGATTCTTTCTTTTTATTATCTGTCATTTCTGAAAATCCTGTCTATCATCTGTAAATTTTTAAAGCCCGGATCAAAGCCGATCCGCTTTGCCGTGGTCATATTGAGCCCTATCCTGGGAGTGATCTCACATACCATATCAAGCTCGTTAAAGGGAACGCCCTCCACGGTATAGCTTTCAAGCTGCTTAAAAACATGTCCGGCCGTCTGCTCTGCATCGCTTATTGTAACTCCGAACAATGCTCCGTATGCCAGCGGCTCAAAATCATCCTGGGCAAGCGTCTTTATGCCGGCAGGAATGATGGCATCGTCCAAAAGCTCCTGCATCTTTTCCTCATAGTCGATGGAGGCAAGGGTGATATAAAGACAGTCGATACCCTCATCCACCAGTTCCCTGTAGGCCTTCTTCAGTTCACTGTAATACCTGTCGTATTCATCATCGGAAACCGGCTCCGTTACATATCTTGTAACGACCTCAAAGCCGTATTCCTCCGCCTTCTGCTCAACCTCCTTTACCGCAGAGACCACATAGGCAGTCTCCGAATTCTCATATACCATCCCAAGCTTCTTAAAATTCAGGAACTTATATCCTACATCCAGCTGCCTGAGATAGGGCGTGAGGTCGACCGTTGCATAGGAATTGTCCGTAAAACGCTCCGTATCGCTCTTTACTATCCCCGAGGCAATGGGATCCGCGGCATAAAGATTTATAAAGAGATTGTCCTTCTCATGCTCCACAAAATAAACGCCCGGCGCCGTGCCCATGGTGATGGTCATATCCACGTCATCACGGTTTACCATGCTCTCGTAATCCTCCTCGGGCACCACGCTCATGTCATAGAAGACATCCCTCACGAACTGATAATGTGAGCCCTCAAGACAGGCGTCGCAGATATCATTCCAAAGCTTCGGGGTATCCTCCTTCTCAAAGCTTTCCTCAAAATTCACTCCCTCATATTTCGTAAGGATATCCTCTGACAGAAGGCCTGCCCCGGCCATCTCCCTGGCTATGTCCAGAAGCTCCTGGGCATAAAAGCCATAGGGCCTTGACTGACAGTACCCGATCCTTAACGTCTTTACCTGAGGTTCGGTATCCGAGCCTTTCGCGATAAGAGCGCCGCAAAAAACAAATATCCCGAACAGACATATGAGAGCGTAAAACTTTTTTCTTATCATAATGATCATTTCCTCCCGCTCTTAGGTTCAAACTTTAGTTTAAACCGATTCGATCTGCTCACAGTATGCCTGGTGTTATAAAAGATTATGGATATGATATAAGCTGTAAGCCCTGCGGCGAGCAGAAATACGATTATCCCGCAGGCTCTGGCCGAGCCCCTGGAGATACGTGAGGTGATAAGCACCGGCCCGATCACCATTCCGAGTTTTCCGAAAAGCATCTGAAGCAGGGTACAGCGCTCCATGGAGGTACCCTTCACATTCTTAAGCCCTATATCTATAACAACCATGCCGAAGCAGTCCCAGAGACTGGTCAGCACCAGAGCAAGGATCGCTGCCCACGGAGTCGCAAAGAACACGAAGAGCCCGATACTTGCCGCCTGAAGCGCCATGTAGATAAACATAGCCGTCTCGGGAGCAAATCGTCTGATCACCCGGTCAGCGATGGGATCCGTAAGGTAGGCTATAATAATATAATTTAACATAAGACAGCCCGCCACCATCGAATTGGAAAAGCCCGATTCATCTCCGAACAGCGGGAAGGCATAGCCCACAAAAAGCGTAGCGATATAGACAGGAACCACCACCGCTATCATATATATGAGCACCCTCGGTATGCGAAGTTCCTTTACCGTATCTGACAGACGCAGCTTTCCGGTACCCTCCTGCTTTCTCGGAAATCCCGCAAACAGGATAAGGAACAGGCAGATAGCCCCTAAAACAGCTCCGATCAGGAATACTGTCGTATAGGAGGATACATCGGCTATAAGACCTCCTATGACCACGCCGCAGCTGACTCCAAGGTTTACTGCCGACATATACTCTACGAGTATCTTCGTATGCAGCTTCGTGTCCTTTTGAGAGGCCGCAAAAAGCCGTATGGAATTAATCAGTATACCGTCACAGAAGCCATATATAAAACGGGCGCCTATGAGCATGGGAAGGGTCGATGATATGGCACAGAGGATATAACCTGCGATGCCTGCCATAACACCGAAGGTGAGGATACGTCTCATCCCGATACGGCGGATAAGATAGCTGCAGCTTAAAAGGCCTATGAGCACCGCCACGGAATACATGGTATTCGGCATACCGCTTAAGAAAGACATTGAATCCGGAAGCTCCATGGCTCCGTACATTTTTTTGGACAGAACGGAAAAGAACCCTCCGTCCAGTGTAAAGGCGATCCCTTCTACAAACACAAAAAGCCTGAAGCCCGGAAGGTATAGACCTCCCTTTACATGGGTCGACTTAAGCTCAATGTGATTTGTGATAAAGTTGATCGCTTCAAGGCTGATGAATACTGTTATGAGTACAAGGATCAGAACGTCGATGGTATTGTTCAGACGTTTCCAGCGGATCAGCTGCAGATTATAATGGTAATAGCTGGAAAGCGTTACGGGGGACTCTGCCTTTTCATCTTCGATAACAAGATCAAACTCTATCTGCCCTCTCCCGCCCTTCGAGATATCACGCCCGATTGCAAGGGCGGAAAGCTCCGGAATATCCTCCACAAGATCCGAAAGATACTCATCCAACCCGGTGATCTCATCGTAATAAACTCCCTTTTCCAGAACATCATTGATATCATTTTCCACCATCCTGGCGGTAGCTGCCGCTATACGATCAACGGATTCCTGATATGAATTGTCTACCCTGAGCATGGAAAAAAAGCCCAATGCCACCTGTGCGGCCACAAGGATAATGATACCCGTAATGCGCAGGCGCATTATTCCGATGCTCTCTTCACTTTTAATACTGAAGCAAATGACCGCAGCGATCACAAGAGTCAGAAGGATAATGGCATCCAGCCGGAACATGTACCTGACATATTCCTTCGTCAGTGAATCTATGACGGATATATCCAGCCTTAATATGATTGTTCCTGCGTCAAAATCCGTAAAGGTATATATTCCGCTGTTCTTTATGATATACTCTTCCCGGATGCTGCTCTGCCGGATCTCTTCCTTTATGTCGCCGACGGTCTGGATACGCACTCCGGCTTCATCAGTGACCTCTACGCCCTGGATATCCTCCGAGAGAACCATTATCCCCTCTAACAGCTCCTCAAGGCCATAGTACTTATCCAGAGGCTTCCCGAAGCTTAAGGCATAATTCAGCTTTCTGACAGCGCTGACAGTATCCAGGTTACAGGTGTGCACGTAAGAATCAGCCTGCATCTTCCGGTAGGACATTGTAGCCAGAACAGATGAGAAAACCGTCATGATGACACCCAGTATGATAACGATCAGTATGGATTTGTTTTTAGAGATATTCATTCCCGTTATCTCCGTGGTCAGGCTTCTGTATTTTTATACCGTCTTAAATATTCGGAAAACGGCGGATGCACCCTGTCCTTTTCCGACAGGATTATCTGTTCTTCGCTAAAGCCCTCAAGCGGCCACTTAACCCCTATCTCCGGGTCGTTATACATAAGCCCGCCCTCATCGTTGGGGTGATAATAGTCCGTAACCTTATAGGAGAACTCCGCCACATCCGAAAGCACAAGAAAGCCGTGGGCAAAGTTCTTAGGTATGAACAGCTGTTTTTTATTCTCCGCCGAAAGCTCAAGCCCGAACCATTTTCCGAAGGTGGCGCTTGCCTCTCTTAAATCCACCGCCACATCAAATACCGAGCCATTTATGACCCTGACCAGCTTGTCCTGGGGGTAGTTTATCTGAAAATGAAGGCCTCTCAGTACCCCTCTCCTGCTGGCACTCTGGTTGTCCTGCACGAATACGCAGTCGATCCCCGCCTCCTTAAACTCCATGTAATTATATGTCTCCATAAAATAACCGCGCTCATCACCGAAAACCGCCGGCTCTATAACCTTTAAGCCCTCGATCCCTCCGCAGTTATCCGTAACCTTTATCTTTCCCATTCCAAACCCTCTCTGCACCGATTTGCTTTAGCAAATCGTGTGCTTAGGTGCAAT
>DNAD01000013.1 GCA_003484785.1 Lachnospiraceae bacterium | reverse complement strand
GCAACGAAGGCGATAACCTTCATCGGAAGCACTATAAAGCCCCTGAGATCCCCCAGCCAGAGCGGTCCTTCAATGCCCCACTGCGCAAGGACCTGATTGATGCCCAGCTTGGTCGAAAAGATAAACATCCATAAGAGGCCGAGAGCCGCCGAGGAGAGCACGCAGGGAAGATAGATTATGTTCTTGAAAAGGTTCCTTCCCTTCTTGATATTGGTAAGAAGCCCCGCCAGGATAAGCCCCAGCACCAGCTGTGTGACCACCGAATAGATCATGAAGAACAGAGAGTTCTTTATGGCGATCTTCATTACATCGTCCTTTGTGAAGATCTTTACATAGTTATCAAAGCCTATGAATTTCGGAGCACTTAAAGCATCATAATCGCAAAGAGAAAAGTATATCGACTGACAGATAGGTATAAATAATACAAGCGTAAATATTATAAGAGCAGGTAATACAAAAATACAGATCGCTTTTTTATCCCGTAATAGTTTATTCATTTTCTTACCCCTGAGTAATTTAAAGGGGCTGGTGTGAACGCCAGCCCCGTAACTGATCTACTGATTTACCAAACGTTCTCTGTGTAGAAATCTTCAATAGCCTGCAAGCCTTCATCAACGGTTGACTGTCCGAGATACATTGATACGAACTGGTCATCGAAGAAGGAGCCTGCCTCGGTGGAGGCAAGAGACTCATTGTAGAAGCCGAAGGTTCCGGAAGCGTTGGAGAAGATATCCATTACGTACGCAAGCTCTGCGGGAGCTTTCGAAGCGTCATACTCAACCTTGGTAACAGGGATCTTTCCGCCTACTTCTGCGGTATACTTCTGAGCAGTGTCATCGGTGAAGTACTTCATGAAAGCGATCGCTGCCTCGGGATGAGCAGTGGTTGAGCTCATTGCGAGAGAGTCAGACTTTGCTATTACTCTGTTGGGATCATTTCCGCCCTCAACAGCAGGGAACTGGAACACGCCGCACTTTGCCTCGAAATCGGGATTCGCGCCGTTGATCTGTCCGATAGCCCATGAGCCCTGGATAAGGATAGCTGCCTCTTCGTTATAGAAGTTTGCGGTAGCGATATCATTGGTGTCGCTTGCAGCTGTGGGCTGGAAGTACTGTGAAAGCTCGATAAGCTGGTTAGCCGCCTTCTTTACGTTGTCATCTGTCCAATGAGCTTCCTGTGCGGCGATCTTGTCAAGGTCAACACCGTTTCTGTCGCAGAGATAGCCTGCAACCATGGATAAGCACCATGCAGTACCTGCCGAGATCGTGATAGGTGTGATGCCTGCATCCTTAAGCTTTGCGCATACATCAAGGAACTCTGTCCAGTTTGTGGGAACCTCTACGCCTGCCTTTTCAAACATCTCGGTGTTATAGAACACGCATGCTGCCGCGATGTTAAGAGGAACCGCATAGTAGGAATCTCCGTACTTACCGCCCGAAAGGACAGCCTCGGAGGAGAAGGAATCCATCCAGCCGTCGGCAAGATATTCATCCAGAGGAGCTACAACGCCGGGATCTACGTATACATCAAGGTTGGGACCGGGAGAAACGATGAATACATCCGGTGTCTGATTGGATGCTACAAGGGCATTCAGCTTGGGATAGTATTCCTCAAGGTTAGTGGTGATCGGGGTAACATGATACTTTCCCGCATAATCCGCGTTGAATCTGTCAACAACATCCTTATAGCCTAAGGAAATAAGATCTTCCGTTGCATTTAAGTCATCCCAGAACATCCAGGTGATCTCCTCGACATCCCCGTTTGACTCCGCTGCAGGCTCTGCCGCTGCCGTCGTGTCGGCGGCCGGTGCCGGTGCCGGTGCGCCGGTATCCGTGGAAACCGCACAGCCTGCAAGCATACTCATGACCATGGTCATACTGAGAACTCCTGCCAAAATCTTCTTTAACTTCATTTTTATCCCTCCTGTAAGATAATAAAGTAAACCGTAAGGACTCCGATCAGCCCTTCGTATATCCTCGCCTAAAATGATACCTTTCCGGCGTCCGCTCTTCTATACAAAAATTGCTTGCTGATTCCTAATAATTGCTAAATTTTTATACTGCCCATTTGCTCCGCGAGGTAATTTTGTATACATTGCTGTAATAATGCAGTGCAAATCTGTGTATAATGCGCAAAAATCAGAATCTCCCTTGCAAATTTGACAACAATTTTGTATATTGAACTCGAAATAATCAGAAAATAGTTAGTTGTCTTAAAGCAAGTTTTGATACCCAAAGTAACCGTCGCAGCGATAAAGCCGTTGCCGTCACGGCCCGAAGGGCTGTAAACAGCAGCATAAAGCAGGCATAAGGAGCTTTTGAGCCGGCTGAGACTGTATATTAATAGCAGGAAGGGATCACAGAATTGATAAAGATACTCGAAGGAACCCGGGAAACGGTAGATTTTGCCGAAGGCTCCGACCTTTTACTTTATGATAATACCGACTACGAGGAATACCCCCTCCACTGGCACAAGCCCATAGAGATAATAATGACCATAACCGGCGGGTATCATATGGACTGCAACGGGGTTCATTTTGATATGAAAGAGGGGGATATCATCTTCATCGGTCCGGCGGTTCTCCACCACCTCTATGCCTCCGAGGGGGAACGGCTGATCTTTCAGGCGGATGTGTCGAATTACAACAACATAAGGGATTTCGAGTATTATCTTTCCCTGCTCCAGCCGGCCTTTCTCTTTACCTCTGCGGAGTTTCCCGGGCTTCACAAAAAGCTTTCCGCTCTCATGCTTGAGATAAAGTCGGAATATGACGGAAATTCCCCCATGAGGGAGGCTTCGATATATTCGCTCCTGCTGCAGATGTTTATAGCAATAAGCAGGGAAAACATCACCGAAAGCGCCGGGTTTTCCGATGTTAAGCAGAGCAAGCAGCAGGAATATCTGGACAAGTTCATGACGATCTGTGAGTATATCAACAATCACTGCACCGAGGATCTGGTGCTTGAGGATGTGGCAGGCCTTGCCGGCTTTTCCAAATTCCATTTTTCAAGGCTGTTTAAGGACTTTACCGGGGTGACCTTCTATAAATACGTAAATATGCGCCGGATAAACATAGCGGAGCAGCTGCTCCTCGATCCCGAGATAAACGTGACCGAGGTAGCGATCCGCTCCGGCTTTAATTCCGTTTCGGCGTTCATGCGCATGTTCAAGCAGATCAAGGGCTGCACTCCCACCGAATTCAAAAGGATGTACGTGTGGTTATAAGGTTACCATTCAT
>DNAD01000356.1 GCA_003484785.1 Lachnospiraceae bacterium | reverse complement strand
CGGGGCAGCTATGATGGCTGCCCCATTCAGCCTATTGAGACAGGGAGATACTATGGCTAGTGAGTATATCGTTGAAATGAAGAACATCACCAAGAAATTTCCGGGTATTACCGCAAACAGTGATGTGACGATACAGATAAAAAAAGGTGAGATTTATGCGCTTCTCGGGGAGAACGGGGCCGGAAAGAGTACTCTTATGAGCATGCTTTTCGGTATGTACGAGCCGGATGAAGGCGAGATCTTTATCAGGGGAAAGAAGGAGAATATATCGAGCCCCAGCTATGCCACACAGCTCAATATCGGGATGGTACACCAGCATTTTAAGCTGATCTCAAATTATACCATAGCAGAGAATATCATCCTGGGCATAGAGCCTAAGGGGAAGTTCCTGGGCTTTCTGCCCTGTGTCGATATTAAGAGCGCTAATAAGCAGATCGCGGAGCTTTCCGCAAGATACAGCCTTGAGGTGAATCCCACGGATGTAATAAGCGAGATAAATGTTTCAATGAGGCAAAGGGTCGAGATACTGAAAATGCTGTATCGAAATGCCGAGATACTGATCTTTGATGAACCGACTGCCGTGCTTACCCCTCAGGAAATAGATGCCCTTTTAAAGATCATCGAAAACCTCAGGGACGGCGGCAAAACCATAATCCTCATCACCCATAAGCTGGATGAGATAAAGAGGATAGCAGACCGGTGCGCGATATTGAGGCGGGGTAAGCTGATATCCGTGCTCGATGTCAAGACTGCCGATACAAAGGAAATGGCAAACCTTATGGTTGGCCGTGAAGTGTCCTTTAAAACGGAAAAAAAGGAAGCGCATTTCGGCAAAAATGTTCTTGAGGTATCAAATCTCACGGTGCTCAACAGGGACGGCTTTCCGGTTGTCAATAATGTCTCGTTCAATATCCGTGAGGGTGAGATCCTTGCGATCGCCGGAGTGTCGGGCAACGGGCAGGTAGAGATCGCCAATGCCATAACAGGCCTTATGAAGATTGAAAAAGGCGAAGTGAAGCTCATGGGAAAGAGCATAAAGGAGCTGTCCATACGTGAACGGACTATAGCAGGTGTGGCTTATATTCCCGAGGATCGTCAGGAAATGGGTCTGTTTCTGGATTTTAACCTGCGAGATGATCTGGCCTTAAGGAAGTATTACAAAAGACCCTTTGCGGAACGGGGGATCAGGAACTATAATCACGCAGAGCAGTACGGGCGTGAGCTGATAGACAGGTATGATGTCAGATGCGCAAATTCCACGGAAACCATTGTAAGGACCATGAGCGGCGGTAACCAGCAGAAGGCCATTGTGGGGAGAGAGATCGAGCTGGGAGGAGTGCTTACGATCTTTGTACAGCCTACGCGTGGCCTTGATATCGGCGCTATCGAGCGTATACACAAGCAGATAGTGGAAGAGAGGGACAGCGGCAAGGCCGTGCTTCTGATCTCGCTGGAGCTTGATGAGGTGATCGATCTTGCGGATACCATAGCGGTAATATACAGCGGAGAGATCGGCAGGATCGCTCCCGCCAGTGAGCTTACCGAAAAGGAGGTCGGAGAGTATATGATGGGCGTAGGCGGGAACAGAGCTTCTTCGGAAGCTGCCGCAGGTGATAAGACGCAGGAAAAAGCAGGTGAAGCAGTATGAGCAGAAGAAAAGACAGAATAGTCGTGGCGGTCTTCGCGGTGCTTCTGGGCCTTATTGCCGGGGCAGTGATAATACTGCTTCTTAAGAAAAACCCGCTTACCGCTTATTACAGCCTGTTAAGAGGCTGCGGACTGGCTCCCAAAGCCAAGTATGCGGGCGGAAAGAGCATGCTGTCAGATTTTTCAAGTTTTCTCGATTATATGACCCCGATGCTCTTTGCGGCACTGGCTGTTGCGGTGGCGTTAAGGACCGGTCTGTTTAACATAGGCGTTTCCGGACAGATGCTGGTGGGAGGGTTTCTGGCAACAGTGATCGTAGGCTACAGCTCTCTTCCGGCGGTGGCGGCCAAGCCCCTGGTCATAATCATCGCGGCGGTGGGAGGAGGGCTTATAGGAGCCCTGACCGGTTATCTTAAATACAGGTTCAATATAAACGAGGTCGTATCTTCCATCATGTTAAATTATATTGCCTCGTATGTGATCGGTTTCTTTATCAATACAAGATTTGTGGATCCTGTCTCACGACAGTCCAGGGATATACAGGAAAGTGCCAGGCTTACGCTTCAGCAGGTAAAGATCGGGGCGTTCAAATATGACATACCCCTGGGCCTGGGACTGGGGATCATCGTCATAGCCGTTATCCTGTTCATGTTCGAAAGGACTGTTTTCGGGTTTGAATTAAGAGCCGTCGGTTCCAACAGGGTGGCTGCACAGTACGCCGGAATGAAGGTCGGCCGCTCCATAGTCCTCTCAATGCTTCTGTCGGGAATACTGGCAGGGCTTGCGGGGGCAACCTGGTTTCTGGGCTATGCCTCCACGATACAGCCAAAGGTGCTTCCGAAACTGGGGTTTGACGCGATCGCTGTCTGCCTTGTGGGCGGAGGATCCCCGATCGGAATATTTTTCTCTACCTTCTTTCTTATGATAATCGATAAAGGGTCAACCTATATGAGCTCACAGATGGGACTGGAGGCCGAGATCGCTTCGGTGATAACAGGACTGATACTTCTTACAAGCGCCTGCAGCACCTTTATACTGGAGCTTGTAAACAAGGGCAGAAAGGAGGCAGACAACAATGAACATGATCAATAATATAATCATTAACGGGATGTCTTTCAGCCTGCCGCTGTTCATCATGGCCGTAGGAGGGATCTACTCGGAGAGGAGCGGTGTTACAAACCTGGCGCTGGAGGGCTTTCAGGGGTTCGGTGCTTTTATCGGGGCAGTGACTGCGTATAGTCTCGCATTTCGTTTTGGTCCGGATTCTTCCGTTCCGATATATTTCGCTTTGCTCTTTGCCATGGTGGGCGGGACGGTTTTTTCCCTGCTGCATGCCCTGCTCTGTAACTATTTCAAAGCTGATATGGTGATCAGCGGCGTGGTCATGAATATCCTTGCGATGGCGCTGACCTCGTTTCTTACGAAAACCATTAACAAAAATGTGTTCGGGGCGCCTTCCGATAAGTTTGTGCTTGACATAATGAAGAAGTATACCGTGCCGGGCATTTCGAAGATTCCCATACTGGGGGCTTTCTTTACAAACATGTATATGTTTGAGGTGATGATCGTTGTGATAGCTTTTGTGGTATGGTATCTTCTTTACAAGACACGCTTCGGGCTCCATTTAAGGGCCGCGGGTGACAATCCGGCTGCCGTTGACGCTGCGGGTATAAATGTCGTCCGTATCCGTTACCTTGCGGTTATGATGTCCGGTGCCCTTTCCGGGCTTGCCGGTATCTGCTTTGCCTATTCGATATCCGCCAAGTTTTCTAATGATATTTATATGGGCTACGGCTATCTGTCCATAGCAGCGCTAATATTCGGGGGATGGAAGATAATGCCCACGCTTGGGGCCTGCCTTATTTTCGGGTTTGCGCGTTCTGCCGGCTATCAGATCGTGCAGAAGATCGGTCTTCCCAGCGCCTATTCGGATCTTGTTATGATACTGCCGTATGTGCTCACCCTTGTGCTGCTTATTTTCCTTGCCGGAAACTCCCAGGCGCCCAGAGCGCTCGGAGAAGC
>DNAD01000050.1:4318-4746 GCA_003484785.1 Lachnospiraceae bacterium | reverse complement strand
ACATATACGGCCTGGACCGAGGTGATGGAACCGTTCTTGGTGGAGGTGATCCTCTCCTGAAGAGCGCCCATCTCGGTCTGAAGGGTAGGCTGGTATCCTACCGCCGAGGGCATACGTCCAAGCAGAGCCGAAACCTCCGAGCCGGCCTGTGTAAACCTGAAGATGTTATCTATGAAAAGAAGTACGTCCTTTCCGCCCTTATCCCTGAAATACTCAGCCATGGTAAGCCCGGAAAGACCAACCCTCATTCTTGCTCCGGGGGGCTCGTTCATCTGTCCGAAGACCATGGTGGTCTTATCTATAACACCGGATTCTGTCATCTCATGATAGAGATCATTACCTTCACGGGTTCTCTCTCCGACACCGGTAAATACCGAATATCCGCCGTGCTCTGTGGCTATGTTACGTATAAGCTCCTGGATAAGCAC
>DNAD01000050.1:0-4263 GCA_003484785.1 Lachnospiraceae bacterium | reverse complement strand
GTCTTTCCTACACCGGCACCTCCAAAGAGGCCTATCTTTCCGCCCTTCTGATAGGGGCAGAGCAGATCTACGACCTTGATACCTGTCTCCAGAACCTCTGTAGAGGTTGACTGCTCCTCAAAGCTGGGAGCCTGTCTGTGGATCGGATACCTCTCTACTCCCTCCGGGGCCGGCTTGTTATCTATGGGTTCACCGAGGACGTTAAATATCCTGCCCAGAGTATTCTCTCCTACCGGCACCGAGATAGGGCCGCCCAGTGCTTTGGCCTCCATTCCTCTGATAAGCCCGTCCGTAGGTCCCATGGCTATGCATCTTACCGTATCGTCTCCGAGATGCTGAGCCACCTCAACCACAAGCTCTTCTCCGTTGGTCCTGGTAATGCTGATAGCCTCATTGATTTCCGGCAGGTTTCCGTCAGAAAACTTAATATCAAGCACAGCACCGATTATCTGAGTTATCTTACCCACATTATTCAAAGCCTTGTCTCCTTTTTAAGTATATAGTACGTGTTGACTTTGTTCGACTGATTGATTTTTCCCTTCTTCTTTTTCCAAGTGATACATTAGGCGGGAAAAAGGTTACCGGCTCATCAACGTTCTTCCGGGGGTCTCACAAAGTCCTTTTATGTTATATAACAGTGAAAGTTTTGTTGACTTTGTTCGACTGATTGATTTTTCCCTTCATCTTTTTCCCAATGGTATACGTTAAGAGGGAAAAATCAATCTAACGCATCAGCGCCGCCGATTATTTCGGTCAGCTCCTGGGTTATATGGCCCTGTCTGGCCCTGTTATACTGAAGCTCCAGCTTCCCGATCATCTCTTCGGCATTGCTGGTAGCCGAATCCATGGCCTGCATCCTCGCCCCGTTCTCACTGGCAACAGCCTGGATAAAGGCGCCGTAGAGAATGCTGGTTACATATTTCGGGATTATCATGTCAAGAGCTTCCCTGTCCTCCGGTTCGTAATTCATGGGCGCTTCAGTCCCGACCACAGTATCCTTGGAATCGGGAATCCCGTCACCGTCCTTATCATCACCGGTTCCTATCTCCTCGGCCACTGCCTCCACATCAACGGGAAGCAGCTTCATTAACGTGGGGATATGGGAAACAGTATTCTTAAACCCCGTATAGGCCACATAGATCTCGCCAATCTCTCCTTCGGAAAAGGCCCTCAGAAGCTCCTCTGAAAGCTCGCTGGCATCGGAATAAAGAGGCTCCTCTATGGCATCCGACATATCCTTTTTTATTTCATAGCCGTGACGCTTAAGGGTATCCCTTCCCTTCTTACCCACTGAGTAGATAAGAAGATCCTCCTTCTTCAGATCACCGTTTATTATCAGCTTGGTTATATTTGAATTATAGCCTCCGGCAAGACCGCGGTTAGAAGTAATGACCACCACTGCCTTCTTATCGGAGGAATTATTCTTCATGAAGGGATGATCGACATATCCGGATCTGCGCATGATCCCGGTAACGGTCTCATACATGCACCGGAAATAATACCTGGAATTTTCCGCGCGCTTCTTAGCCCTCTGAAGCTTTACGGTGGATACCAGCTTCATGGCCTTGGTTATCTGCTGCGTGCTCTGTATACTGGTCTTACGCCTTTTTATGTCTCTCATTGAAGGCATGGGTATACACTCTCCTTACGTTTACTTGAACTCGCTTATAAAGGTATCCAGAGCCTTCTTAAGCTTGTTCTCTCCCTCCTCGGACAGCTCCTTTGTATCCTTAATGGAAGCGGGA
Organism: Lachnospiraceae bacterium; assembly: GCA_003484785.1. Lineage (GTDB taxonomy): Bacteria > Bacillota > Clostridia > Lachnospirales > Lachnospiraceae > UBA2868. The sequence continues at coordinate 2,518 of DNAD01000050.1, read as the reverse complement.
ACCTCGGGATAATTGGTCTTCATATATTCAAAGAACTGCTCTTCAAACTCAACGATCCGGTCCGTAGGGATCTTAAGCAGGTACTTTCTGGTAACCGCGTAGATTATGATAACCTGGTACTCAACGGGCATCGGCTTGTACTGAGGCTGCTTGAGGACTTCCCTGATCCTTTCACCCTGATCAAGCTTCTCCCTCGTATCAGCATCAAGCTCCGACCCGAACTGCGCGAAAGCCGCAAGCTCTCTGTACTGGGCAAGCTCCGTACGGATAGGCGCCGCAATCTTTTTCATTGCCTTGATCTGCGCGGCTCCTCCAACCCTGGAAACCGAGAGACCGGCATTTATGGCAGGCCTGAAGCCCGAATTGAACATCTCCGTCTCCAGATAGATCTGACCATCGGTAATGGAGATAACATTCGTGGGAATATACGCCGAAACATCCCCCGCCTGAGTCTCGATTATCGGAAGAGCGGTAAGGGAACCTCCGCCGTATTCCTCGCTCATCCTGGCCGCACGCTCAAGAAGCCTTGAGTGGAGATAGAAAACGTCTCCGGGATAAGCCTCACGCCCGGGCGGACGACGAAGCAGCAATGAGAGTGTACGGTATGCCGTGGCATGCTTACTGAGATCGTCATAGATCACCAGCACATCCTCTCCCTTCTCCATCCATTCCTCGCCTATGGCGCAGCCCGAATAGGGCGCTATATACTGAAGGGGGGCCAGCTCCGAAGCGGTAGCGGCGACTACCGTCGTATATCCCATGGCACCGTATTCCTCCAGGGTCTTTACTATGGTGGCAACAGTCGAAGCCTTCTGTCCTATGGCAACATAGATACACTTGACTCCCTGCCCCTTCTGATTGATTATCGTGTCTATGGCGATGGCGGTCTTACCCGTCTGTCTGTCGCCTATGATCAGCTCTCTCTGCCCTCTTCCGATGGGAACCATCGAGTCGATAGCCTTGATACCGGTCTGCAGAGGCGTATCCACCGATTTTCTGGTGATAACGCCCGAGGCTACTCTCTCGATCTTTCTGAACCTGTCCGTATTGATCGGTCCCTTGCCGTCTATGGGCTGTCCGAGGGAATTAACCACACGCCCGAGCATCTCATCACCTACCGGAACCTCCACAACCCTTCCGGTGGTCTTTACCGTATCGCCCTCGTTTATATTATGGGCAGAGCCTAAGAGCACCGCACCTACGTTATCCTCCTCGAGGTTCATGACCATGCCGTAAACATCCCTGGGAAACTCCAGAAGCTCTCCCTGCATGGCCTTCTCAAGTCCGTGTACACGGGCGATGCCGTCCGCAACCTGGATAACCGTTCCGACTTCGGAAACGATCAGCTCGTCTGCGTACCTCTTAATCTGTTCCTTGATCACGGAACTAATTTCTTCCGGTCTTAAATTCATGGAATTCTCCTTATTATATGTGCTGTAATCATCGATCGATCAATGAGTATAACTAATCTGAACGCTTAAGAGGCTCTTCTTTAAGACCTCGAGCTTTGTCTTTATACTCGAATCCACTACACGGTCACCTATCCTTATGACCATCCCTCCTATCAGGGATTCGTCCGTTTCATAGTTCATTTCCATGGATCTGTACCCGGTAGTAGAAAGAAGCTTTTCCTCGACCGCCTTTTTCTGTTCGGGGCTCAGCTCTGTGGGAGTACTGACAAAGGCAACACCTATCCCCTTATACTCCTTGACCTTTTCAATAAAGTAATCAAGGATCTGATCGATCTCGGCATAGCGGTCATTTAAGATGATTATGCGAAGAAAGCCAACCAGCTCCTTTGACAGCCTTCCCTCAAAGATGCTTACCATGAGCTCTTCCTTCTCCTCCTTGGTAAGCTTCGGATGATTCATGAGCCTGGTATAGTCGTCGTTTTCGGCCAGGATCTTAACAAGAGCACAGACCTCCTCATACAGCTTATCCAGGCAGCTCCCGTCTGTTACGGGCTGCATGGAGAGATCGCTCTGCGATCCTTCCTTATGATCTTCTTCTAAGGCGACCTCAAACAGCGCATCGCCGTATGTCCTGGAAATCAGCTTTGCCATGTCTTTTCACCAACCTCTTTGAGAGTCTCCTCAACGAGACTGTTCTGTATATCGGTATCAATGGAGGCCCTGACCACCTTGCCTGCCATCATGGAGGCTATCTGGATCATCTCGTTCTTCATCTCGTCATAAGCCTTCTGCTTTTCGAGCTTAGCCTCTTCCTCAGCCTGCTTTATGATACGTGATGCTTCTTCCCTGGCCTCGGCAACTATCCTGCCTTCATTCGCCTGGGCTCTCTTTCTGGCCTCGGAAAGGATCTCCTCCGACTGCTTCTCTATGCCGCCGAGCCTCTCCTCGTACTCAGACTTAAGGGAGGCAGCAGCTTCCTTATCCTTCGCGGCACTGTCAAGATCATCCTTTATCCTGGCCTGGCGTTTCTCCAGAAGCTCCCTGATGGGATTGAACAGAAGATAAGACATCACAAGGAAAAGGATAAACACAGCAAGAGCAGACCA
>DNAD01000320.1 GCA_003484785.1 Lachnospiraceae bacterium | reverse complement strand
GGAAAAACATATTTGCATCCCGTCTGTTTTGCTCGTATAATAGTCTCATAAATTAACGGGGCGCATCATGAGCTCTCACAGGTTCACTATGACTGAGGAACAAAAAAGGAGGTACCTATCGTATTATGAAAAGATTAACAGCAGCAGTATTGATATTCACAATGACAGCTATGACGCTTACGGCCTGCGCCGGCGTTCCCGCTGCGTCTACCGCTCCCGCGGCCACAGAGGTCGGCGCGGAAGCTGATGCACAGGCAGGCACCGATGAAGCGGATGCAGCCGTTTCTTCCGATGAAAAGGGTGAGGGAGTCATGACCTATGCGGAATATGAGGCCGCAGAGCTTAACTCCGAGGTAACCGTAGAGACCTACATTCAGGGAGCAAATGCCTGGTGGGACGGAAAGATCACTCTTTATACTCAGGATAAGGACGGCGCCTATTTCATATATGAACTGCCCTGTACCGAGGAAGAGGCCGCAAAGCTCGTGCCCGGAACAAAGATCAAGGTTACCGGATATAAGTCGGAATGGTCGGGCGAGATCGAGATCGTAGACGGAGTGTTCGAGATCGAAGAAGGCAATTATATTGCCGAAGCCAAAGACGTGACAGAGCTTCTTGGCAAGGACGAGCTTATCGAAAACATAAATCAGTTCGTATCCTTTAAGGGTCTTACCATCGAGCCCTCCACCGATGCTTCCGGAAACGAAGCGCCCTTCCTTTATAACTGGGACGGCTCGGGTGACGTGGGAAATGATGTATACTTCAATGTTTCGAAGGACGGACAGACCTTTACATTCCTTGTCAGATCCTATCTGACAGGCCCGGATACGGAGGTCTACAAGACAGCCCAGACCCTTAAGGTCGGCGATACCATCGACTGTGACGGATTCCTTTACTGGTATGAGGGAGCCAATCCCCACATCACTTCCATCACCATCAAGTAGTTTTTTGACTGATCCTTCTTCTGATATACAGGATAAGGAGGATCACCCAGATCGCAGCAAGAGAGCAAAGCAGGATCACGGAGGCTTTGGGCATCGGGCCCGGGGCCTCCTTTTGCATACCCGGCTGAGCTTTGGAATCAAGCTTATATAGGCTGTTAACATCATCAAAGGTCTTTTCGATAAAGGCCTCATCTACCGTAATATGGCGGACGGAGGCTTTGGTGACGTTTTCAATGAGGGCTCCGGCGGCATCCCTTAAGGAAGCGGAGCCGTTAAAGACCGGGGTTACAAAGGTATTTTCCGTATTGTTAAGCAGAAGCTTTGTGGCATCGAGCTTTACCTGATAATGTTTATCATCTGTTCCCTCAAGCTTAAGATAATCACGGTATTCCCGGGTATCACGGGCCTTTGTGGTAACGGGGACATAGCCCTCAGTCCCGGCATAGGCGGTCTGTACCCCGTCTGTCAGAAGGAACTGTGCAAACAGCCAGGATGCCAGCACTTCCTGGGGATCCTCCTTATTGAAAATACATATGGAGGGCCCCTGGGATATCATTTTCGGATCGTTTATATCAAACTGCGGAACGGGACGCACAACGGTATTAAAGCTGACCTTGTTTTCCGGCGCGATATCCGACAGAGGCGCGTCGCTTCCCATCCAGGTCGCGCCGGCGGTGGAGTCCACCGCAAACATACACTGGCCGGCGTTCAGGAAGTTTCCGGGATAGCCCGATACCTTAAAGGTGGAAAATGCGCCCGTTGCGGCGTGCTCTCCCACTTCAAGCAAAAGCTCCTCTGTGGTATCGTTGAATATGCCGATATTGCCGTCTTCATCGGAATAGGGGGCATCCTTCTGCTTAAGCATCGAGATCATCATATTGTCCGTCGATTTGTAGATGAAAGGGATCAGAACCTTCTGACCGTTTATCTTAAAGGTCCCGTCACTGTTTTTTTCCAGAGCCTTTTCCGACAGCTCCCACACAAAGTCCCAGGTCAGGATGTCGGGAACCTCATAGCCCAGGGATCTGACCATGTCCTCATTGATATACAGAGCTTCCGTAGAGCGCATGAAGGGAATGGCATAGCATGTGCCCCCCAGGTAACATTCGTTCAGAAATTCCGGGATCAGCTCGTTGGTGTCCGGCGCATCATATAAAAGCCCGTTTCCTCCCGCCCCGTATTCGGGATCGGCAAGAAGCTCGTCAAGCGGGGCAACTATGTTGATGCCGCTTCTGTAGGTGGCAATATGGTCGGGATAGGTAATGCAGACATTCGGTGTCGTACCCGTGGATATATTGGTTATGACATCGTTGTAGATACGCCCGTAATCGGTATACAGACGGATATTGACCTTGATGTTCGGATAAAGCGCCTCAAAGTCCGAAATAGCCTTCTTATATACATCTGTCTGGGTTTTGTTCGTATCATTCTTGGCCCAGAACGTGATCTCAAATTGTTTTGCGGTGTCAAATTCCTCCGGCACATGAAATTCAGGCAATCCCTTCGAGCCGTGACAGCCCGTAAAGAAAGCTGCGGTCAGGATGACCGAAAGAAGAAGTGACAGAAAAGATCGGGTTCTCATCCTTTTGTACCTCCCGTAGCGACGCCCTCCATGATCCTTTTGCGGAAAACAAGGAACAGAACGATGAGGGGAAGTGATATGATCACCACGGCAGCCATCATCGCAGGGATGTTTTCCCGTCCGAAGCCGTTTTCCCGTATCTCCTGTATCCCGTTGGAAACCAGGAAGTAATCAGGGTCGTCTGTAATGAGGCGGGGCCATACATACAGGTTCCAGCATTCGATGACCTTAAGTATCAGGATCGTGATCATTGTGGGCCGGCAGATCGGGATAAGGACCTTCAGCAGATAACGAAGATCCGAGGTTCCGTCCACCTTTGAGGCATAGTACAGATCATCGGGCACGCCTTCGAAATTCTCCTTCAGAAGATAGATATAAAAGACCGAGGTAACGGACGGAAGTATCAGTCCCGTAAAGGTATTGCGCAGATTTAAGGAGGTTATCGTGGCAAAGTTAGTGATGATCACAAGCTCGTTGGGGATCATCATCAGGCTCAGGAAAAGGGTGAACAAAAGGTCTTTGCCTCTGAAGGAAAGCCTTGCGAAGGCGAAGGCCGCCAGAGTGATCACTATGAGCATGGCGGCTGTGGTGATAACGGTAAAGAGTACGGTATTAAGAAGATACTTCCCCAGGGGTACCAGGGTAAAGGCATCCGCATAATTCTGAAGGGTAGGGTCGGTTGCGTAAAACTTCGGCACATATTCCGCGTTATAGGAGCTGTAGCTTTTAAACGAGGTCAGGATCATCCAGTAAAACGGGAACAGAACGATCACGGCCCAGAGAATAAGGCCCGTATATATAAGTACCTTTTTAACCGATATTTGTGAGTGTTTGTCTGTCATTTATCTGGTCTCTCTTATATCATAGTGAACGACAAAATAAACTTTATTTTGTCTTTTAGGAGCTGTTAATAAATAACTTTTTAAGTATTGCGCAGGATTTTCAGATGAAGATATGATCCTCAGCCTGAAGTAACCGAGCGGCTTCGGATCATCAGATTGATCATGGTGATCGTAAGCACAATGGCAAAAAGCAGGATGGCCGCCGCCGAAGCATAGGACGGATAGCCGCCTGAGTTTCCGTAGAGCATATCGTAGATATACCCCACTATCGTATTCATGCCTGCGGAATTAAGGTCGGTCCCGAACAGGGCCACCTCATCCGAATATGCCTTGAAGGCACCGATAAAGCCGGTGATAACGAGATAAAAGATCATTGGCGAGATCATTGGCAGGGTGATCTTTAAGAAAACCCTTCCCGGAGGTGTCCCGTCCACCATGGCGGCGTTATAGTATACCCTCGGAACAGAGGCAAGGGCTGAGGTCAGTATCAGTATCTTAAACGGGAGCACTATCCAGATCGTATACAGGCACATGACAAACATCTTTGCCCAGTAGGGGCCGTTAATGAAGTCCACGGTGCTTCCCCCGAAGAAGGAGATCAGCATGTTGACAAGACCGTCGGAATAGGGGGTCTTATCGAACAGGATCATGAACACGAGACCGACGGCCAGGGTATTCGTAACATAAGGAAGAAAATAAATGGTCTGAAACAGCTCCTGAACAGGCCCTGCCGCGCTCAGCCCCAGAGAGATCAGAAGCGCAAGGGCGGTTGAGAGAGGAACTGTGATGATCACGATAATAAAGGTGTTCTTCAGCGCCGAGATAAAATACTGATCCCTAAGGACATAGGCGTAGTTGTAGGTTCCGGTCCCGAAATAGGTTCCGGAGGCAAAATTATAGCCCTCCTCCAGGGAGTAGATCCACACATCGATAAGGGGATACACCATGAAGGCGCCGAGAAATAATATAGCAGGCAAAAGATAGAGCCATGCTTTTAAGGATTTAAATCTGTCCATCCGAAACCTCAAAGCGGATCCGTTCTTCGGTATCCCTGTCGTAAACAAGTACTTTTGCGGGCTTGAGACGAAAAGCCGCCTTTTCAAGCTCAAAGCCCTGCATATCATCTGTACTGACGATCGTGCGAAGGAGGGGGCTGTCGTTTTTCAGGGCCTTATGTCCGGTAACGATGCTGACGTCCCTCCCCATGACCTCTACTCTTCCGGGTTCACATTTTAGCGGCCCTTCGGGATCGGGGATGAAGCCCTCGGGACGAACGGCAACGAAGACATCGCTCTCCCTATCGGGCCTGTTTATCCCGAAGATCCTGTCATCACCGATATACAAACAGCCGTCACGGATACAGCCCTCAAATACGTTGATCGGAGGGGTTCCGAGAAACTTCGCGACAAAGAGGCACGAGGGGTCATCGTACACCTCCTGCGGCTTTCCCATCTGCATCATGGCGCCGCCCTTCATGACGACGATCATATCGCAGATGCTCATGGCTTCCTCCTGGTCGTGGGTGACGAATATGGTAGTAATGCCTGTTTCTCTCTGTATGCGTCTTATCTCCTCCCGTGTCTGCAGGCGCAGCCTTGCGTCCAGATTAGACAGAGGTTCGTCCAGCAGAAGGACCTTCGGCATTTTTACAAGGGCGCGGGCTATGGCTACCCTCTGCTGCTGTCCGCCGGATA